>CAJPFZ010000422.1 GCA_905339355.1 Burkholderiaceae bacterium | reverse complement strand
CGGAAAGCGCGTCAGGTCGCGCAATTCGGCCAGGCCGGCGTAGCGGTCGAGGTAGAAGCGCACGCGGTCGAGTTCGCCGGGGGCCATCTGCACCGGCTCGGCCAGTGCCAGCAGCAGCGCCTTGATGTACAACTGCACGGGAGAATTCCTGGCTGCCGCCGTGGCATCGGCGCTGGCCAGCCCCGCGGTTCGCGCCATGCGGTAGAGGCTGTGCAGGTTGCGCCAGGCGGATTTCGAGCCCGGTGCGTAAGCGCGATAGGCGAGTACCAGGCGGCGGCGCTCCATGTCCATGGCGCCGCCGAGGGTGCGCGGCAGCAGGTCGGCGTTGCCCCAGCGCATCCAGCCGCCCTTGATCCTTTCGGCGGCCGAGCGGTAGCTTTTCGCGTGGTACTTCAGCAGATCGTTGCCGACGACCACCTTGCGTTGCAGGGCGGCCGAGAGCGGATGCCGGGCCTTGTTCAGCTCCGCCTCGAAGAGGCCGGTGATGCGCGCGGTCTCTTCGGCCAGGATGTCGAGCATTTTCTGGCGCACGCGAAAGCCGGACGCGGCATCCAGGCGCTTCAACTGCTCCTTGACGGCAGCGGCGGCTTCCTCCGGCGGCAGCCTGGACAGCGATTCCAGCCAGGTCCGCAGCATTTCCGGATGCAGTCCCGCGGCGAAGGCTTGGCCGCTTTCGGGCAACAGGGACACCAGAGAATGCAGTCGAAACACGCCTTGGATTCCTTGCCCGCGGGCGTTCAGTGGGAAACCTGTCAAGGATGGCATAAGAAGGCCATCGCTGCCAGTCCCTTCCGTCGCCTGCTGCGGTCCGCAGCAGGCCGTGTCGGAGAGCAAGGCGCCAGAACGCTACAGGATTGACCGGGGTAAGCCGGTGGTGCGCGGCATCAGCCCGCGAACGCCGCGCGCTGGGCGCCGGCAGCGGCGCCCGGCGTCGGGCGTGCCTGAGCTGCGGAGGTGAAGGGGATGAGGGAAAAGACCTCGCAGCCAGGGCACTGCTCGATCGGCTTGCTGACCCACAGGCGCAGCGGACCCGTGCGCTGCTGCAGGTACACCGAAACGCCCGGCTGGAGGGTCTGCGCCGGTGCGATCAGGGCAGGCCCGTCGCCGGCCGAGGGCAGCTTGGACAGGACGATGACGCGCACCGCCTTGACCTGCTTGCGGCCGTGCTTGTCGGTGGTCTCGATCGAAACCATGGTCGGCATGCCGCTCGGCGCCAGGTTCTGCAGGCCCAGCTCCAGGCTCTGCAGGTCGCCGGTGACGACGCGCCGCGTCAGGCAGATGTGCACCACGCTCTGGTCGCGCGGGCGCAAGCCGACGACTTCGCCGACGCGCACCGGCGCGGAGTTGCCGGCGATGTACTGCAGCGAAAATCCGCCCGGGCTTTCGTTGCCGATGGCCCATTCGCTGGTATCGACCTTCACCGGCAGGTCGTCGGTGCGGCGGCGGTTGGCCGGACCGGCGAGGTAGGTCCACAACTGGTCGAAGCCGACGACGAGATCGACGCGCGGCTTG
>CAJPFZ010000421.1 GCA_905339355.1 Burkholderiaceae bacterium | reverse complement strand
TTCGCCAATGACCTCGACCTTCGCCAGCAACTTCGATGCGCTCAGCGGCTGGCGCACTTCGCTGGGTCGACGGCTCACCGACTTGTCGCGCTATCTGCTCGAGCACGACCTCGCCGATGGCCCGATCAACGATTCGCTGGCAGCGCTGTCGCAACGCCTGACAGGCGAAAAGCTCGTGGTGGCCTTCGTCGCCGAGTTCTCGCGCGGCAAGTCGGAGTTGATCAACGCGATCTTCTTCGCCGATGCCGGCAAGCGCGTCCTTCCCGCGACACCCGGGCGCACGACGATGTGCCCGGTGGAGCTCGCTTACGACCCCGAAGAGGCGCCGACGCTGTCGCTGCTGCCGATCACGACGCGGCTCGAGGGCCTGTCGCTCGGCGAACTGCGCGCGCAGCCGCGGGCCTGGACCCATCTGCCGCTGAACGTGAAGGCGCCCGACGAGCTGTCCGAAGCGCTCAAGCAGGTGATGCGCACCCGCTGGGTGTCGCAGGACGAAGCGCGTACGCTCGGCTTCTGGGACGATGCGCGCCCGTCGGAGAACCCTCCGCTCGACGACGACGGCCGCGTCGAGGTGCCCGAGTGGCGCCACGCGCTGATCAACTACCCGCATCCGTTGCTCAAGCAAGGCCTGGTCGTGCTCGACACGCCGGGCCTCAATGCGATCGGCGCCGAGCCCGAGCTGACGCTCAGCCTGCTGCCCTCGGCGCACGCGACCGTATTCATCCTCGGTGCGGACACCGGCGTCACCAAGTCGGACATGGCGATCTGGCGCGACCACCTGGACACGCACAACCTCGCGCGCTTCGTGGTGCTCAACAAGATCGACGCGATGATCGACCCGCTGGCCACCGCCGCGCAGGTGGACGCGCAGATCGAATCGCAGCGCCAGGCCACGGCGCGCACGCTGGACATCGGCGCCGAGCGGGTGTTTCCGCTGTCGGCACGGCAGGCGCTCGCGGCGCGCATGGCCGGCGACGCCAAGGGGCTGGCCGCAAGCCGGCTGATCGACCTCGAAAACGCGCTGTCTTCGCAACTGCTGCCGCAGCGCCGCCAGGTGATGCAGCAGCTCGTCGGCGACGCCGTCAACGACGTCGAGCAGCATGTCTCGCGCCGGCTCGGCGATTCGCGCCGGCAGCTCGCCGAGCAGATGCTCGAGCTGCGTGGCATCCGCGGCAAGAGCAGCGCCAAGGTGCGCCTGATGCTCAAGCGCGTCGAGGAAGAAACGACGGAGTTCGAGCAGTGCACGACGCGCCTGCAGGCGCTGCGCGTGGTGCACAGCCGCATGCTCAAGGACACGCTGGTGGGCCTGTCCAGCGACCGTCTGCGCGAAGAGGTGGCTCAGATGCAGGCGGAGATGAACGCCTCGCTGCTGAACCTGGGCGCGAAGAAGGCCTTCATCGGCCTGTGCACGCGGCTGCGCGCACTTCTCGACGGCGCGCAGGAGCGCGGCAACGAGGTGCGCGACATGTTGTCGGCATCTTTCGGCAAACTCAACGCGGACTTCGGCTTCGGCCTTGCGCTGCCCAAGGGCCCCGAACTCGAGCGCTACAGCCGCGAGCTCGCGCTGATCGAGCGCAACTACGTGCAGTACCTCGGGCTCACGCAAGCCTTGCGCCTGTCTCAGCCGAAGTTCATGGAGCAGTTCCGCCGCATGCTGGTCTCCAAGCTTCGCGTGGTGTTCGAGAACGCGAGCGGCGAGCTGGAGCTGTGGAGCAAGAGCGCGTCGGCGCAGGTCGACTCGCAATTGCGCGAGCGTCGCCGCGGCTTCCGCCGCCGCCGTGAAGCGCTGGAACGCATCCAGAACGCCGCCGGCGAACTGGAGCAGCGCATCTCCGAGATCGAGTCGCAGGACAAGCGGCTCAATGGATTCGCCTCACGGGTCCATGAGCTGTCCGCGGCGCTTCGCGCGCCGCTTGCGGAGGGCGCTGGCACCGACGAATCCGACGACGGGCTGCTGCGCTTGCAGCTGCCGGCGAGCGACGAACCGGTGCCCGTGCTGCTGCGCCACGCCCAAGCGTGAAGTCGCCCGGCGCCGGCTTTTCGCGCCGCGTGATCGAGTGGCAGACGAGCCACGGCCGCCATGCGCTGCCCTGGCAAAGCACACGCGATCCGTACCGCGTGTGGCTCTCCGAAATCATGCTGCAGCAGACGCAGGTCGCGACGGTGCTCGGCTATTACGACCGGTTCCTGCAGCGCTTTCCCGATGTGCAGGCACTCGCGGCCGCCGACATCGACGAGGTCTTTGCACTGTGGAGCGGGCTCGGCTACTACAGCCGGGCGCGCAACCTGCACCGCTGCGCGCAGGCGGTGGTGGCAGAGCATGGCGGCCGTTTCCCCCCGACCAGCGCGGCACTGGCCCAACTGCCCGGCATCGGACGCTCCACGGCCGCGGCCATTGCCGCGTTCTGCTTCGGCGAGCGAGTGGCCATACTCGACGGCAACGTGAAGCGGGTGCTGACACGGGTGCTCGCCTTCGACGGCGATCTTGCCGTGGCCGCGAACGAGCGAGAGCTGTGGGCGCTGGCCACGCGGCTGCTGCCCGTGACCGGCATCGAAGCCTACACGCAGGGACTGATGGACCTCGGTGCGACGATCTGCATGCAGCGCAGTCCGCAATGCCTGCTCTGTCCGGTGCGAACGGAGTGCATCGCTTCGCGCAGCGGAAATCCCAGGGATTTTCCCGTCAAGAGCCGCAAGCTCAAGCGCGGACGGCGCGAGCATGTGTGGCTGTGGCTGCGCTGGCGTGATCGCCTGTGGCTGAGCCAGCGGCCCGACACCGGCGTCTGGGCCGGCTTGTGGAGCTTGCCCGAGTACGAATCGGCCGAGCTTTTCGATGCGGCCGCGGCCGGCTGGCCTGGCGACGGCGAGCGGCTGGCGAGCTTCACGCATGTGTTGACCCACCTCGACTGGCGGCTGCACCCGGTGCGCTGGACCTTGCAGGCCGAGCTGCCGCACACCAGCGTGGACGCGGTCACTGCCACCCTCGTGCCCGGGCGATGGTTCTCGCTCGACGAAGCGCTGGCTGCCGGCCTGCCGGCGCCCCTGCGAAAGCTGCTGAACGCCGGCTGATCCGCGGTGGGTGTCGCGCCCTCCTACTTCACCACACCCTTGCTGCGCAGGAACTCGTCGACGAGCTGCAGCCGCATGTTCGCATCGGGCAGCTCCATCAGCTTCTGCTTCGCAGCGAGCGAGATCGGCAGGATCTCGCACCAGCGGTTCGCCACCCAGCCCGCGAGCTCGAAGCGGTAGGGCTGCAGGAAGGGCGCGGCGCCCTGTGCCTTCAGCGTTGCGATGGCGTTGGCGAGGCCGCGAACAGTGTCGAGCATCGCCTCGGCCGGCGGCGCCGGTTCGTCGTCGGGAACGATGGCCGCGCGTGCGATCCACAGGCCATCATTTTCCTGCCGGCTGCTGCGCACCTCGAAACGCTGCGTGCCACGGCAGCGCACCTGCAGGATGCCGGCTTGTGCGCTGTCGGCGTCCATCAGCTCGGCGATGGTGCCGATGGTCTCGAAGACTGCGGCGTCGTTGCCGCGGCGCGCCTCGGTGCCCTGCTTGAGCGCTACCACGCCGAACGGCGTGTTCTCGCGCAGACAGGCGCCCACGAGGTCGAGATAGCGCGCCTCGAAGACCTTCAGCGACAACAGGCCGCCGGGGAACAGCACGGTCTGCAGCGGAAACAGCGGGAGGTCGAAGGTGGAGGGAGAGGGCATCAGGCAGGACGGCAGCGCCGCCTCGGGAGTTCAGTCTTTGGCGTCGAGTTCGCGGTGGCGAACCAGCGTGGCTGCACGCGAAGCGAAGCGCCGCGACAGCATCTCGACGAAGTACACCGACCGGTGCTGGCCGCCGGTGCAGCCGATCGCCACGGTGAGGTAGCTCCGCTGGTCGTCCTCGAAGGCCGGCAACCAGCGCGCCAGGAAGGCCTCGATCTGCGACAGCATTTCGGCGGCCTCGGGCTGCTCCGCGAGGTACTTCGCCACCGGCGCGTCGCGCCCGGTCTGCGGCCGCAGCTCGCGGATGTAGTAAGGGTTGGGAAGAACGCGCACGTCGAAGACATAGTCGGCGTCGAGCGGCACGCCGTGCTTGAAGGCGAACGATTCGAACACCAGCGTCAGCTGGCTGCCCGTGGCGCCCACCAGCTCGCGCATCCACACGCGCAGCTGGCCCGGGCGCAACTGGCTGGTGTCGATCACCGTCGAAACCTCGCGCAGCTCGGACAGCAGTTCGCGCTCCAGTTCGATCGCGTCGATCAGCGCACGGTGGCCGAAGGGCGACAGATCGTCCTTGCGGCGCGCCGGCGTGGAGGGGCCCTCCTGTTGGGTCAGCGGGTGCAGCCGCCGCGTCTCGGAGAAGCGGCGCACCAGCGTGTCGGTGTTGGCGTCCAGGAACACCGAGCGGAACAGCACCCCTTCGCCGCGCAGCTCGTCGAGCAGCTGCAGCAGGTGCGGCAGCGAGCCGACGCTGCGCGCGTCGACCGCGATCGCAACCCGGCGCTCCGAGCGCTCCTGCTCGACGCGCAGGAATTCGCGCAGCAGCTCGGGCGGCAGATTGTCGACGCAGAAGAAGCCTGCGTCTTCGAGCGCATGCAAGGCGATCGACTTGCCCGATCCCGAAATGCCGGTGACGAGCACGACCTCGCGCTGGATGTCCGACGCCTCGTCGTTGGCGTCAGGCGCCGGTGCCGCGGCGCTCGGCGTGTTGGGGGGTGTCGCATTCATGGGCGTTTGCGGCCGCGCTTCGCGCCCGCCGCTTCGGCACCCACGGCGAGCATCTCCTGGGCGTGCGCGAGGCTGGTGCCCGACAGGCGCTCGCCGCCGAGCATGCGGGCGATCTCCCCGACACGCGCCTCGCCGCTGACGGGCTGCACGTCGCTGCGCGTGGTGCAGCCGCGGGTGGACTTGGAAACCACGAAGTGATGGTCGGCGCAGGCGGCCACCTGCGGCAGGTGGGTCACGGCCATCACCTGGCGGTCGCGGCCCAGCTGCTTCATCAGCCGGCCCACCGTCTCCGCCACGGCGCCGCCGACGCCGGCATCGATCTCGTCGAAGATCAGCGTGCCTGCATCGGTCTCGTCGTTGGTCAGCTGGCTGGTCGTGACGGCGATCGCCAGCGCGATGCGCGACAGCTCGCCGCCGGACGCGACCTTGGCGAGCGGCCGCGGCGTGCTGCCCACGTGGCCCGCGACGAGGAACTCCGCCGACTCCATGCCGAAGGACTGTGGCGCCTCCTGCGCAAGAAGTGCGATCTCGAAGCGGCCCCCGGCCATTCCCAGCTGCTGCATCGCCTGCGTGACGGCGTCGGCGAGCCTGGGCGCGGCCTGCCGGCGTGCGGCGGATACCTGTTTGGCCTGCGTGTCGAAACTGGCCTTGGCCTGCGCGAGTTCGCGCTCCAGCGCGTCGAGGTCGGCCGCGGCGTCGAGTTCGGCGAGTTCGGTTTTCCACTCCGCCAGCAGCGCGGCCAGATCCGCCGGAGGGCGGCGGTAGCGGCGCGCGAGGCTCATCCAG
>CAJPFZ010000420.1 GCA_905339355.1 Burkholderiaceae bacterium | reverse complement strand
CCTGTGTTGATGGGCTTCGTGGGAGGGGTCGACTCCTCACCGGCCGAGATTATTAAAGCTTCATTAATTCATCTACACAGTGTTAACGCTAGGTTGTCGCATTAATTCAACAAGTGGTGTTTCATCATCCTTGAGGCACTCGAATCAAAGGCAAGAACTTCGCCTACGCCCGGTGTCGTGCACTCTGTCACGCGGGATCCGACTCCGGCAAGCGTCGTACGGGTAAACGATCTGCGTAAAGAAGTTAAGTGATCTTTAATCTCGTTGGATACCGGTGTGCGACGGTGAACCACAAGGGGAATGCGATGCAGGGCGTGTGGAGACGAGTTGTTCGGTTCAGCGTCGCGGCAGCGACGCTCGCGTGCCTGGGCACGGCGTGGGGCGGCCAGGTCGAAGTGCTTCATTGGTGGACCAGCGGCGGCGAAAGCCGCTCGGTGGAAGAACTGAAACGGCTGCTAGCCGCGCAAGGTCACACCTGGCGCGACTTCGCCGTCGTAGGCGGCGGCGGCGACAGCGCGATGAGCGTGTTGCGCTCGCGGGTGCTTGCCGGCAATCCGCCGGCGGCGGCGCAGATCAAGGGGCCGGCGATCAAGGAGTGGGGCCGGCTCGACGTGCTGGCCGACCTCGAGGACGTTGCCGCGGCGCAGAAGTGGGATGCGCAGCTGCCTCGCGTGGTGGCCGACGTGATGAAGGTCAACGGCCGCTACGTCGCGGTGCCGGTCAACGTGCACCGCGTCAATTGGCTGTGGATCAACCGCGATGCCTTGCGCAAGGCCGGGGCGCGCGCGCCCAACACCTGGGAGGAATTCTTCGCGGTGGCCGAGAAGATGCGCCAGGCGGGCATCGTGCCGGTGGCGCACGGTGGCCAGTCATGGCAGGAGTTCACCACCTTCGAATCGGTGGTGCTCGGCGTCGGCGGCGCCGACTTCTATCGCAGGGCCTTCGTCCAGCTCGACCCCAAGGCGCTGCACAGCGACACGATGAGCCGTTCGCTGCAGACCTTTCGCCGCATCAAGGACTACACCGACCGCCGCGCGCCGGGCCGCGACTGGAACGTCGCCACCGCGATGGTCATCAAGGGCGAGGCCGGCATGCAGTTCATGGGCGACTGGGCCAAGGGCGAGTTCCTCGCCGCGGGCAAGGAGCCGTCGCGCGACTTCCTCTGCGTTTCCGCGCCGGGCACGGCGCGCGCCTTCAGCTTCAACGTCGACAGCTTCGCGATGTTCCGGCTCAAGGATCCGGCGGCCGTGCAGGCGCAGAAGGCGCTCGCCGCGACCATCATGCGGCCCGAGTTCCAGCAGTCGTTCAACCTCAACAAGGGCTCAATACCGGTGGGCACCGGCGTACAGATGGATCGCTTCGATCTGTGCGCGCAGGAGTCGAGCGCCTACTTCGTGGCCACGGCGATGATCAACACGCTGGTGCCGTCGATCGCCCACTTGATGGCGCAGCCCGCCAGCGTCGAAGGTGCGATGCGCGAGGCGGTGGCGGCCTACTGGAACAACGAGCGCATGACGACCGACGAGGCGATGCTGCGGCTCGTGGCAGCGGCCAAGCCCACGGCGGCGAGGCCGGCGCAGCCTTGACGCGACGGTGCGTGCGATCGGGGATTAGAGGGACGCCGGAAACACCTACTCAAACAGCCGCTGCACCCCGCGTTCGAGCGCGCCGTCCGCAGGCAATCGGATCTGGAGTTCGTTCTCCAGCACGCCGAGCACCGCCTTCGGGCTGTCCAGCATGCGCCGCTCGGTGTCGCCGCCGAGATGGTGGATCGCAAGCTCGCGGTCCTGCAGCGCGTAGCGCCGGTCGGCCGCGGCGCGCGCGGCGATCAGCCGGTTGACGAAATGCGACTCCGGATGCGTCGACAGGTAGTGGTTGGGCGCAACGTAGTCGACCGGGTGCTGCGGCTGCAGATCGAAGCGGTAGAGCGTCTTCCACTCGCCCTGCACCTGCACTTGCATGCGCCAGTCGCCGTCGTCCGGGCGCACGAAGCGGAAGGGCTCGTGCGGCGTGGTCTGCGCCACGTTCGCTTCCAGGCGCAGCGCGCCGGTCAGCGTGACGCCGCCGAAACCCACGTCGGCGATGTGCGTCGCCCCGTCGATCTCCACACGAAGGAGCATGTGCCCGCGAGCCGTGATCGCATCCTCCGGGCGTCCCCACAGCACCCGCGCGACGAGCGCGCCGACCTCGAAGCCGATGGCGCGCAGCGCCTCGCCGAACAGCAGGTTGTGCTCGAAGCAGTAGCCGCCGCGCCCTTCCTGCACCAGCTTGCGCTCGACCGCGGCGAGGTCGAGCGATACCGGCCGGCCGAGGAACGGGTCGAGGTTCTCGAACGGGATCGCCGCGGCGTGGCTCGCGGCGAGCGTGCGCAGCGTCGCGAGGTCGGGCTGCACACCGCTTGTCACACCGAGGCGGCGAAGGTAGCTGTTGAGGTTCATGGTCGGGTTCATGATGCGATGCTTTGGCGAATGCGCAGCGTCGCGCCGATCGGAAAGACCGGCATGCGGCTTGCCGAAGGTTGCGAAACGAGATGAGGAACAGGCCGTGAAGCAAGCTTTTAGATTCTGCCGGATGGCCGCGATGGCCGCCATGGCCTCGA
>CAJPFZ010000419.1 GCA_905339355.1 Burkholderiaceae bacterium | reverse complement strand
GTGTAGAAGGTTTCGAGGATGGCGTGCGGGTCGCGTTCGTAGATGTCGTCGGTGGCCACCTCCAGCATGCCGCCGCGTTCGAGGAAGCGGTCGCTGATCGGGCGCATCGGCGCGTCCTGCAGGCCGTTGACACGCTCCTCGATGTTCAGCATCAGGATCTGGTTCAGCTGGGCCACCGCCTTGGCCGCCCAGTAGTAGCGCTTCATCAGCACTTCCGACGCCCGCTGCCCCTTGGTCGGCCGGTAGCCGAAGCTCTCGGCCACGGCCGTCTGCAGGTCGAACACCAGCCGGTCCTCGCGCCGCCCCGCTGCCATGTGCAGCCGCGCGCGGATCAGCTTGAGCACGCCTTCGTTGCGCTGAAGCTGCTTCACCTCGAAGGGCGTGATGAGCCCCTTGGCGGCGAGCTCGTTCCAGGTCTTGCCGAGGCCGGCTGCACGTGCGACCCAGATCACGACTTGCAGGTCGCGCAGTCCGCCTGGGCTTTCCTTGCAGTTGGGCTCCAGCGAGTACGGCGTGTCCTCGAACTTCTGATGGCGCTGGCGCATCTCCAGCGTCTTGGCGCGCAAGAACGCCTTGGCGTCCATCGCCTCGGTGTTGGCGCGGCGGAAATCGTTGAAGACGCGGCGCGCGCCGCACAGGTAGCGCGATTCGAGCAGCGCCGTCTGCACGGTGACGTCGCGATGGCTTTCCTCGATGCACTCGGCCACGGTGCGCACGCTCGATCCGATCTCCAGCCCGATGTCCCAGCAGGCGGTGATGAAGCCCTCGATCGACGAGCGCAGCGCGTCGTTGGCATGGTCCTGGTCGGGCGGCAGCAGCACCAGCACGTCGACGTCGGAGTGCGGGAACAGCTCACCGCGGCCGTAGCCGCCAACTGCGAGCAATGCCGCGCCGGGCGGCATCATCGCGTGTTCCCACAGGTCGCCGAGCGTCAGGTCGACGTGTTTCGTCAACGCGCGAATCAGCCGCGTGGCCGCGGTGGACGACGCACGCGACGCGCGAAAGTGATCGAGCAGCGCGGCCTTGCCCTGGCGGAAGCGGGAGCGCAGCTCGCTCACGCTGCGCGGAGCGCTCGCGCCGACCTCGGGCAGGGCGGACATGGTCCCCAGGGGTCTGCTGCGACCGCTTAGGCCAGGGCCTTGGCGCCGGCCGTCACGAACGCCGGCGGTGGCGGGCTGCCCTCGGACAGGGTCAGCACCTCGTAACCCGTGTCGGTGACGAGCACCGTGTGCTCCCACTGCGCCGACAGCGAGCGGTCCTTGGTGACGATCGTCCAGCCGTCGGTCATCTCGCGGATCTCGCGCCGGCCGGCGTTGACCATCGGCTCGATCGTGAAGATCATGCCCGGCACCAGCTCTTCGAGCGTGCCGGGGCGGCCGTAGTGCAGCACCTGCGGCTCTTCGTGGAAGTTGCGCCCGATGCCGTGGCCGCAGAACTCGCGCACCACCGAGAACCCGTTGCTCTCGGTGAACGTCTGGATCGCGTGGCCGATGTCGCCGAGCCGCGCGCCCGGCTTGACCTTGACGATGCCTTTCCACATGGCCTCGTAGGTGAAGGCGCACAGCCGCTTGGCCGCGATCGAGCCCTCGCCCACGATGAACATGCGGCTCGTGTCGCCATGCCAGCCGTCCTTGATCACGGTGACGTCGATATTGACGATGTCGCCGTTCTTCAGCGGGCGATCGTTCGGGATGCCGTGGCAGACCTGGTGGTTGATCGAGGTGCAGATCGACTTCGGATAGGGCGTGTAGCCGGGCGGCGCGTAGTTCAGGGGTGCCGGAATGCCGCCTTGCACGTCGACGATGTGGTCGTGAGCGAGCTTGTCGAGCTGCTCGGTCGTCACGCCGGGCTTCACATGCGCAGTCAGCATGTCAAGCACTTCAGAGGCCAGTCGGCCGGCGATTCGCATGCCGTCGATGTCGGCTGCGCTCTTGATGGTGATCGTCATGGTCGGGATTATGTCTACGGCACGGCGCCAGGCGCCTTAACTCCACTGCGTGGAGTGAGCCTCCGACGCAATGACCTTGCGGTCATTGTCTCACTCACCCCGTAAAATGCCGGGTTTCCACCGGGTCGGCCACATGCCGCGCCGGGTCTACGACTTCTCCGTTCGGGCTGAGGTATCGAAGCCCGGGGATTCCGTCTTCGGCGGGCCCTTCGATACCTCAGGGCGAACGGGCCCTGCCCAATCCAACGCCGAGTCGCCGCGTGAGCCAAAGCCCCAAGCACCTGCAACACCACGAGGGGGGCAATGCGCTCTCCGCCTTCCGCGCCCAGGCGCTGTTGTCGAGATTGCAGGCGATCCAGCCGCGCGTCACCGGCATCGCCGCGCGCCACGTGCATTGGGTCTGGAGCGAGGCGCCGCTTTCCGCCTCTGCGCGCGACAAGCTTGCAGCGCTGCTGCGCTACGGCGACCCGTACGCCGGCCCGAACGAGGGCACGCTGATCGTCGTGGCGCCGCGCCTGGGTACCGTTTCGCCCTGGGCCAGCAAGGCGACGGACATCGCCCACAACTGCGGTCTGGCGATCAAGCGCATCGAGCGCGTCACGGAATTCCGGCTCAGCATGAAGGGCGGGCTGCTCGGCGGCACGAAGGCGCTCGATGCAGCCGAACTGCAGGCGGTCGCGGCCTTGCTGCACGACCGCATGACGGAAAGCGTGCTGCTGGCCCGCGAAGAGGCTGCCCACCTGTTCGACGAGCAGCCGGGCAGGCCGATGGAGCATGTGGACGTGCTGGGGGCAGGCCGCACCGCGCTGGCGCGGGCCAACGTGGATTTCGGGCTGGCACTGTCCGACGACGAGATCGACTACCTGGTGGCGGCCTTCCAGGGCCTGAAGCGCAACCCGACCGATGTCGAGCTGATGATGTTCGCGCAGGCCAACAGCGAACACTGCCGCCACAAGATCTTCAACGCGAAGTTCACCATCGACGGCGCCGAGCAGGAGCGCTCGATGTTCCAGATGATCCGCCACACCCACCAGCAGGCGCCGCAGCACACGGTGGTCGCCTACAGCGACAACGCCTCGGTGATGGAAGGCGGCGAGGTCGAGCGCTGGCGGCCGCGCGGCTTCATGAATGCGCCGATCTACGAGTCGCGTCGCGAGGTGGCGCACGTGCTCATGAAGGTGGAGACGCACAACCACCCGACGGCGATCTCGCCTTTCCCGGGCGCCTCGACCGGCGCGGGCGGCGAGATCCGCGACGAAGGCGCCACCGGCCGCGGCTCCAGGCCGAAGGCGGGACTGACCGGCTTCAGCGTGTCCAACCTGCACCTGCCGGGCACGCAGGAGCCGTGGGAGCGTGTCGCCTACGGCAAGCCCGAGCACATCGCGAGCGCGCTGCAGATCATGGTCGAGGGGCCGCTGGGCGGCGCCGCCTTCAACAACGAGTTCGGCCGTCCCAATCTGGGCGGGTACTTCCGGGTCTACGAGCAGACGGTCGGCGGTGTGCGCCGCGGCTACCACAAGCCGATCATGATCGCCGGCGGGCTGGGCACCATCGCCGACTCGCAGACGCACAAGAAGGAGTTCCCGGCCGGCACGATGCTGATTCAACTGGGCGGCCCGGGCATGCGCATCGGCATGGGTGGCGGCGCGGCCAGCTCGATGGCAGCGGGTGCCAACGCCGCCGAACTCGACTTCGATTCGGTGCAGCGCGGCAATCCCGAGATCCAGCGCCGCGCGCAGGAGGTCATCAACCATTGCTGGGCGCTGGGCGAGAACAACCCGATCCTCGCCATCCACGACGTCGGCGCCGGCGGCATCTCGAACGCGTTTCCCGAACTGGTCGACGGAGCGCACAAGGGCGCGCATTTCGACTTGAGCAAGGTGCCGCTCGAAGAGTCGGGACTCGCGCCCAAGGAAGTCTGGTGCAACGAAAGCCAGGAGCGTTACGTGATGGCAGTGTCGCCCGAGGCGCTGCCGCTGTTCGAGGCAATGTGCAAGCGCGAGCGCTGCCCGTTTGCCGTGGTCGGCGTCGCGACCGAGGCCAAGCAGCTGGTGCTCGAGCAGCCGGGATCGGAAGACAAGCCGATCGACATGCCGATGGAGGTGCTGCTCGGCAAGCCGCCGAAGGTGCATCGCGACGTCACGCGCGTCGCGCGCGAGGGCTCGCCGCTCGACCTCACCGACGTCGCGCTTGATCGGGTGGCCTTCGACGTGCTGCGCCACCCGACGGTCGCGAGCAAGCGTTTCCTCGTCACCATCGGCGACCGCACGGTCGGCGGCATGAACCACCGCGACCAGATGGTCGGGCCATGGCAGGTGCCGGTGGCCGACGTCGCGGTGACGCTGGCCGACTATGCGGGCTTTCGCGGCGAGGCGATGGCGATGGGTGAGCGCACGCCGCTCGCCTCGCTCGATGCACCGGCCTCGGGCCGCATGGCGGTCGGCGAGGCGATCACCAATCTGCTGGCGGCGCCGATCGAGTTGCCGCGCGTCAAACTCAGCTGCAACTGGATGGCCGCCTGCGGCGAGCCGGGCGAAGACGCGGCGCTGTATGACACCGTCCGCGCGGTCGGGATGGAGCTGTGCCCGGCGCTGGGCATCAGCGTGCCGGTGGGCAAGGACAGCCTGTCGATGCGCACGCGCTGGGACGACAAGCAGGTCACGGCGCCGGTGTCGCTGATCGTCTCCGCCTTCGCGACGCTGGCCGACGTGCGTGGCACGCTCACGCCGCAGCTGCAGCCCGGCGACACGACGCTGGTGCTGGTCGACCTGGGACAGGGCAGGAACCGCATGGGCGGCTCGATGCTCGCACAGGTGCTGGGGCAGTTCGGAGACGCCGTTCCCGACCTCGACGACGCGCTATCGCTGAAGTCGCTGGTGGATGCGGTGAACGAGCTGCGCGGGCAAGGCCTGCTGCTGGCCTACCACGACCGCAGCGATGGCGGCTTGTGGGCGGCTGTCTGCGAGATGGCCTTCGCCGGCCACCTCGGCCTGAGTCTCAACGTCGACATGCTGGTCACCGAAGGCGACGGCATCAGCGACAGCCGAGCCGAGTACGGCGACTCGAAGAACTGGGCCAGCCAGGTCGGTGCGCGCCGCCACGAACTGACCCTGCGCGCGCTGTTCACCGAAGAGCTGGGCGTCGTGCTGCAGGTGCCCACGGCGCGCCGCGACGAGGTGATGCAGATGCTGCGCCGCCATGGGCTTTCCAGGCACAGCCACTTCGTCGGAAAGACCAACGAGCGCGGCGTGGTCGAGGTCTGGCGCGACACCAAGGTGGTGTTCGGCGCGCCGCTGGCCGAACTGCACCGGACCTGGGACGAGGTCAGCTGGCGCATCGCGAGGCTGCGCGACAACCCCGCTTGCGCCGACCAGGAACACGAGGCGGCCGGCCGCGCCGACGACCCCGGGCTGCATCTGGCGCTGAGCTTCGACCCGGCCGAGGACGTCGCGGCGCCGTTCATCGCCAAGGCGCGTCCGAAGCTCGCCATCCTGCGAGAGCAGGGCGTCAACAGCCAGGTCGAAATGAGCTATGCGATGGCGCAGGCCGGTTTCGACACCTTCGACGTGCACATGAGCGACCTGCAAAGCGGCAGCGCGCGGCTGGCGCAGTTCCAGGGTTTCGTCGCATGCGGCGGCTTCAGCTACGGCGACACGCTGGGGGCGGGCGAAGGCTGGGCCCGCTCGGTGATGTTCAACCCGGCGCTGGCCGACCAGTTCGCAGAGTTCTTCGGCCGCCAGGACACCTTCGCGCTCGGCGTGTGCAACGGCTGCCAGATGATGGCGGCCCTGTCGCCCATCATCCCCGGCGCGCAGGACTGGCCCAAGTTCACGCGCAACAGGAGCGAGCAGTTCGAGGCCCGCCTGTCTCTGGTGGAGGTGCTGGACAGTCCGTCGATCTTCTTCGCAGGCATGGCCGGCAGCCGCATCCCCATCGCGGTGGCGCACGGCGAAGGCTTCGCCGACTTTTCGCAGCGCGGCGACGCGGCCACAGTGAAGCGCGCGATGCGCTTCGTCGACCACCACGGCCGGCCGACCGAGGCCTATCCCTTCAACCCCAACGGCAGCCCCGACGGCCTGACCTCGGTGACCACGCCGGACGGCCGCTTCACCGTGCTGATGCCTCACCCGGAGCGCGTGTTCCGCAACGTGCTGATGAGCTGGACCAGCGGCGACAAGAGTACGCTCAGCCCGTGGATGAGGATGTTCCAGAACGCGCGGCGCTTCCTCGGCTGACGCGGCGCGCACCCAAGGAGGCTGACGATGAGCAACGTGACGTTCCCGAACTTCTTCCCCTGGCTGCCGCAGTCGGTGGACGAGCGCTTCAACAACGGCTGGACCTTCGGCAACCTGGTCGTGAATCTCGGCAATTCACGCGCGCCGGAGGTGGAACGCGAAGTGGTCAGCCAGCACAGCTA
>CAJPFZ010000418.1 GCA_905339355.1 Burkholderiaceae bacterium | reverse complement strand
TGCCGCCGATTCGTTACAGCGGCGGTTCAATGATTCGGCAGGCGGTCACACACCTTCGACGAGCACCATGCGCATCACCGCGGCGCCTTCTCGTGCGTTGCGCGCCCGCTTGTACTCGGGCGAGTCGTAGAAGCGGCGGGCTTGCTCGGCCGACGGAAACTTCAGCACCACCACGCGGTCGGGCTGCCAGTCGCCTTCGAGCACCTGCACGGCGCCGCCGCGCACGCAGGGCTCGGCGCCATGGGCTTGAATCGCAAGCGTCGAGAATTTCTTGTATTCCTCGTACTGCACGGGGTCGGTGACGCGAACGTTCGCAATGATGTAGGCGCTGGTCATCTCGTTGGTGTTCAGCAGGAGAAGTCGTTTTCCAGCAGTGGCTGCTGCTTGATCACGCGGTCGAGCGCGACGAGTTGCTCCAGCAGTGCCTTCATGTGCTTGAGAGGCACGGCGTTCGGGCCGTCGCTCAGCGCGTTGGCGGGGTCGGGATGCGTTTCCATGAAGAGGCCGGCCACGCCGACCGCCACCGCGGCGCGCGACAGCACCGGCACGAACTCGCGCTGGCCGCCGGAGCTGGTGCCCTGGCCGCCTGGCAACTGCACCGAATGCGTGGCGTCGAAGACGACGGGCGCACCGGTCTCGCGCATGATCGCAAGCGAGCGCATGTCGCTCACGAGGTTGTTGTAGCCGAAGCTCGCGCCGCGTTCGCAGGCCATGAAGCTGTCTTCGGGCAAACCCTTCTCGCGCGCGGCGGCACGTGCCTTGTCGATGACGTTCTTCATGTCGTGCGGCGCGAGGAATTGGCCCTTCTTGATGTTCACCGGCCGGCCGGACTGCGCCACCGCGCGGATGAAGTCGGTCTGGCGGCACAGGAAGGCAGGCGTCTGCAGCACGTCGACGACCTGCGCCACGGCGGCGATCTCGGTTTCGCTGTGCACGTCGGTCAGCACCGGCACCTGCAGATCGCGCTTCACCTTGGCGAGGATCTCCAGTCCCTTTTCCATGCCGGGGCCGCGGAATGACGTGCCGCTGGAGCGGTTGGCCTTGTCGTAGCTGCTCTTGAAGATGAAGGGAATGCCGAGCGCTGCAGTGATCTCCTTGAGCCGGCCGGCGACGTCCATCTGCAACTGCTCGGACTCGACCACGCAGGGGCCGGAGATCAGGAAGAAGGGTTTGTCGAGACCGACGTCGAAGCCACACAACTTCATGCTGCGACCTTTTCCTGGCGTTCAGCCTGGTGCTTGAGCGCCGCTTGGATGTACGACTTGAACAGCGGGTGCCCGCCCCAAGGCGTCGATTTGAACTCGGGGTGGAACTGCACGCCCATGAACCACGGGTGAACGCTGCGCGGCAGTTCGACGATCTCGGTCAGCTTCTCGCGCTGCGTCAGCGCCGAGATCACGAGGCCCGCCTCGCTCAGCCGGTCGAGGTAGTTGACGTTGGCTTCGTAGCGGTGGCGGTGCCGCTCGGTGACCACGTCGCCGTAGATCTCGTGTGCGAGCGTGCCCGGCTTCACGTCGGAGCTTTGCGCGCCCAGGCGCATCGTGCCGCCGAGGTCGGACTGCGCGTTGCGCTTCTGAATGGAGCCGTCAGCGTCCTGCCATTCTTCGATCAGAGCGATTACCGGGTGCGGCGTGGCGGGCTCGAACTCGGTGCTGTTGGCATCGTTCAGGGCCGCCTTGTGGCGTGCGTACTCGATGGTCGCGACCTGCATGCCCAAACAGATGCCGAGGTAGGGGATCTTGTGCTCGCGCGCGTATTGCGCCGTCAGGATCTTGCCCTCCACGCCGCGCTTGCCGAAGCCGCCCGGCACCAGCAACGCGTCGTAGCGGTCGAGCTGATGCACGTTGTCGGCCGTCAGCGTCTCCGAGTCGACGTACTCGATGTTGACGCGCGCGTGGTTGTGGATTCCGGCGTGGCGCAGAGCCTCGTTGAGCGACTTGTAGGAGTCGGACAGGTCGGTGTACTTGCCGCACATGCCGATCGTGACCTGGCGTTGCGGATGTTCCACCTCGTTGACGAGTTCGTCCCAGCGTTTGAGGTTGGCCGGCGGCGTGTTGATGCGCAGCTTGTCGCAGATCAGGCCGTCGAGACCCTGCTCGTGCAGCATGCGCGGCACCTTGTAGATGGTGTCGGCGTCCCACACCGAGATCACGCCCCACTCGGGCACGTTGGTGAAGAGCGAGATCTTCTCGCGCTCCTCGTTCGGGATCGCGCGGTCGGCGCGGCACAGCAGCGCGTCGGGCTGGATGCCGATCTCGCGCATCTTCTGCACCGTGTGCTGCGTCGGCTTGGTCTTGAGCTCGCCGGCAGCGGCGATGAAGGGCACGTAGGTCAGGTGCACGAAGGCGCAGCTGTTGGGGCCCATGCGCAGGCTCATCTGGCGCACGGCTTCGAGGAAGGGCAGGGACTCGATGTCGCCCACCGTGCCGCCGATCTCGACGATGGCCACGTCGACGGCGCTGTCGGTGCCCAGGCCCGCGCCGCGCTTGACGAATTCCTGGATCTCGTTGGTGACGTGCGGAATCACCTGCACCGTCTTGCCGAGGTAGTCGCCGCGGCGTTCCTTCTCGAGCACGCTCTTGTAGATCTGGCCGGTGGTGAAGTTGTTGGACTTCTTCATCCGGGTGGTGATGAAGCGTTCGTAGTGTCCGAGGTCGAGGTCGGTCTCGGCGCCGTCGTCGGTCACGAACACCTCGCCATGCTGGAACGGCGACATCGTGCCCGGATCGACGTTGAGGTACGGATCGAGCTTGATGAGGGTGACTTTGAGGCCGCGCGATTCGAGGATCGCTGCAAGTGACGCAGCCGCGATGCCCTTGCCCAGCGAGGACACCACACCGCCGGTGACAAAGACGAACTTGGTCATTGCGTGCAGCACTTGGTTCACAAATGCCGTGGTGGTAAAGCGCGATTATAGGAGGGGGCCCGTTCGGCCCCCTCCTATAACCGCGCTTTGCGCGGACAGGGCTGCTCCCTCCAGCCTCCCTCCGAGAGGGAGGCTCCAGCATGCATGACAAATGCCGGCCTGCGGCCGGCCGTC
>CAJPFZ010000417.1 GCA_905339355.1 Burkholderiaceae bacterium | reverse complement strand
AGCTCGGCGTGGCTCTGGACCTGGTTGCGCCCGTGGGTCTTGGCCCAGTAGACGGCCTTGTCGGCGCGTTCGATGGCCGAGCTCGGCGAGTCGCCCGCCTTCAGTTCCGAAAATCCGATGCTCACCGTGATGTGGCCGACCTGCGGAAAGGCATAGGCAAGCGTGTTCTGGCGCAGGCGCTCGAACGCGCGCAAGGCATCGGTCGGGTTGTCGCAGCGCATCAGCACGACGAACTCCTCGCCGCCGAAACGGTACAGCCGGTCGTGGAAGCGAAAGCTGCTGCGCATCAGGCGAGACAGCAGCAGCAGCACCTCGTCGCCGATGAGATGGCCGAAGTTGTCGTTGACCGCCTTGAAATGATCGATGTCGATCATGCCCAGCCAGTAGCGGCTGCCCGGGCCGGCCGCGCGGCGCGCGTCGTGGCTCGAGCCCGACATCGGGATCACCGACGAGATCTTGAGGAAGCTCTCGTCGAAAGTCTTGCGGTTCAGCAGCCCCGTCAATGTGTCGCGCTCGCTGTAGTCGAGCAGGCCCTGGAAGTTGCGATAGATGCGCAGGATGCTGCACACCATGCGCTGCGCCTGCGCGTCGAGCCCGCCGTCGGTGACGAGTTCGAGCACGCCGACGACCTCGCGGTCGGTGGCCAGCGGGAACACGGCGAGGCCGGCGCCGGCGTCGACCGACACCACCGTCTGGCCGGTCAGCGCCTCGCAGCGCGCCGGGTGGTCGCCCAGTGAAGGCAGGCTGTCGAGGTCGACCCACACCGGGTCGGCGGTGGCGACCGCGTCGCCTTCGTCGAGGCGCGCGCGCGTCAGCCAGCGCTGGTTGTTGCCGTCGCCCACCACGCGGTAGATGGCCACCGTGCGCGGACGCAGCAGGTCGCGAAACGCCCCGGCCAGCGTCACGTCGAGCACATCGCGATCGCGGAAGCCCGTCAGCTCAGCCAGGTGCTCGACGAGTTCCGACATGATCCGATGTCGTCACACCGCGGCGGCGTTGGCGGTGTAGCGTCCGATCAGCGCCAGCAGGTCCTCTTCGGAGTACGGCTTGCCAAGGTAGTGGTCCACGCCGAGCTCGGCCGCGTAGTCGCGGTGCTTCTGCGCGATGCGCGAGGTGATCATGATCACCGGCAGGTCGCGCAGCCGGGCGTCGCCGCGGATGTTGCGCACCAGGTCGAAGCCGTCCATGCGCGGCATCTCGATGTCCGACAGCACCATCTGCGGCTTCTCTTCGGCCAGGCGCTCCAACGCGTCGAGTCCGTCCTTGGCGAGCGACACGCGGTAGCCTTCGCGCACCAGCAGGCGCTGCGTCACGCGGCGCACCGTCAGCGAGTCGTCGACCACGAGCACCAGCGGCGCGGCCGGGCGCGTGGACTCGGCCACCGTCGGCTGCACCACCTCCGGCGTCGGCGCATGCAGCGAGGCCACCGTGGCGGCGCGCGCTTCGGCGCCGTAGAGCGTGGCCAGCGCCACCGGGTTGTAGATCAGCGCGACGGCACCCGAGGCGAGCAGCGTCATGCCGGCGAGGCCCGGCATGCGCGACAGCTGCGGCCCGAGGTTCTTCACCACCACTTCGTGGTTGCCCAGCACTTCGTCGATGTGCACCGCGATGCGCTGCTGGGCGCTTCGGATGATGACGACCTGACGTGTGCGGCCGGCGCTGTCGGTGCTGCGCGGGCTCAGCTGCAGCAGCGAGCCGAGCCAGTAGAACTGCAGCGCGCGGTCGCCCACCGTGAAGTGGCCGCTGGCGTAAGCCTGCGCGATCTCTTCGGGCTTGGCGCGGCGCACGATCTCGACCAGCGTCGAAGGCACGGCCACCGTCATGTCGCCCACGCGCAGCATCACGACCTGCGTCACCGCGGTGGTCAAGGGCAGCACCAGCTTGAAGCTCGTGCCCTGCCCCGGCGCGGTCGCGGTCTCGATGCGGCCGCCCATCGCGTTGACTTCCGAGCGCACCACGTCCATGCCGACACCTCGGCCGGCGAGTTCGGTCACGCGGTCGGCGGTGGAGAAGCCCGAGGTGAAGATCAGGTTGGCCAGTTCGGCGTCGCTGTACTGCTGCTGGGCTTCGATGAGACCCATCGCGACGCCCTTTTCGCGGATGCGAGCGAGATCCAGGCCGGCGCCGTCGTCGCGGAACTCCACGCCGACTTCGTTGCCTTCGTGGCTGAGCGACACGACGATGGAGCCCACCGGGTCCTTGCCGGCGCCCGTTCGCGTGTCGGGCGATTCGATGCCGTGCGTGACGCTGTTGCGCAGCAGGTGCTCGAAAGCGCCGGTCATGCGGTCCAGCACGCCGCGGTCGACTTCGATCGAGCCGCCGACGATGTCCAGGCGCACCTGCTTGCCGGTCTCCTTGGCCGCCTGGCGCACCACGCGGTAGAGGCGGTCGGACATGCCTTCGAACTCGACCATGCGCGTGCGCAGCAGGTCATCCTGCAGGTCGCGCGTGAGCCGCGCCTGCGCGGCCAGTTCGTCTTCGGTGCTCTCCAGCGTGCGCTGCAGCGTGCGCTGCACGGTGGCCACGTCGTTCACCGACTCGGCCATCATGCGTGTCAGTTCCTGGAAGCGCGTGAAGCGGTCGAACTCCAACGGATCGAAGGACTGGGCCGCCGCCTTCGCGGCTTCCAGCCGCGAACTCATCTGCGTTTCGGCCTGCAGCTCGATGTCGCGCAGCTGGCCGCGCAGGCGCTCCAGGTTGTCGGTCAGGTCGGTCAGCGAGCCCTTGATCTGGTTGACTTCGACCTCGATGCGCGAGCGGGTGATCGACACCTCGCCCGCCTGGTTGACGAGCCGGTCGAGCAGCGGCGCACGCACCCGCACCGCCGACTGCGACGCGGTGGCGCGTTCCGCGGCGGGCTGCTTCGGCGCCGCGGCCTGGCCACCGAAGCGAGACCAGTCGATCTCGGGCAAACCGGCCGGCGTGAGCGCTGTGGCCGGCCGTTCGCCGCTGGCCCCGGAGGCTTCGACCGGCTCGATCGCCGGCGCGGGCTGTTCAGCCGCCGCAGTCGTTGCGATCTCTTCGTGAGCGCCGGAGGGTTCGGCCAACGGCTCGACCGGCATCGGCTCAGCGAGCGCGGCCACCGGTTCGGGCTGCAGCGGGCGGACGACCGCCGCGGCGTCGAGTTCGCCCAACTGGCTCGCCGCCTCTTCGGTGCTGGCCACCGCTTGCGCATAGGCAGCAGCATCGCGCGAACGCAGCGCCTCGAAGGTGTGCGACAGCGCGTCGGAGCGGTTGTGCAGTTCGTCGACGTCGGCCACGGTGGCCGACTCCTTGCGCAGCAGCTCTTCGATCGCCGACTCCAGCCGGTGCGCCATTTCACCCAGGCGCATCGCGCCGGCGAGTCGGGCACCGCCCTTCAGCGTGTGCAGCGTGCGCATGCACGCCGATGCGTGGCCGGTGTCGCTCGGATCGCGCGACCAGTCGCGCAACTGCGATTCGAGCTTGGGCAGCAGTTCCTGCGCCTCTTCCTCGAAGATCGGGAACAGATCGGCATCGACCGCGTCGACTGCATCGATGTCGTCGTCGATGTCGCGGGCTTCGCGGCCCGGCTCGACACGCACCGCGTCGGCCGGCAAGCTCGTCAGCGGCTTGAATTCGGCAACGCCCAGGGCATCGAAGCGCGAATCCGGCGCGCCGAACCCGCTGTCGACAAACCCGCCGGGCAGAACGTGGGGCAGTTCGCCGGGCTGCGTCGTGCCGGTCGGCGCGGCGGCCGCGATCGGCGCGACGTCCAGCGGCAGGTCGACCGCGCCGTCTGCAAGGGCCTGCTCATCGAGGGGCGCCAGGTCGGCGGAATCCGTCTCCGCGGTCACGGCGTCCAGGCGCAGCGCCGAACTCACTTCATGGTCGGCCAGCCGCTGCAGCAATTCCTGCGGCGGCTCCTTCAGGAAGCCGGCAGCGAACTGGTGCAGCAGGCGCCGGATTTCTTCGGCGGTCTCGACGAAGAGCTTGCCCTCGTCCGCCGTGCCGTGCCCGATCGCTTCGGTGCGCATCAGCGCATGTTCGAGCAGTCGCGACAAGTGCGACAGGTCGGAAAAGCCGACCGTGGCCGAGCTGCCGGCCAGCGAATGGGCCAGCGCGATCGCCGTTTCGCCGATCGGGCGGTGCAGCTCCATCGCCCACTCGGCCACTTCGGTGGTCAAGCGCCGCGACAGCTCGTCGGCTTCGTTGAGGAAGATGTTGAACAGCGGAATGCCGATGCGCAGCGGTCCGACGATCTTGACCTGCTCTTCTTCGCTGAACGGCGCGGCGGGCGCTTCGGCCGCGGTAGCAGCCTCGCCGCCCAGGTCGGGCGGCGCCGCCGGCGCGGCGCGCAGGTCGAGGTCGATCAGGTCGAATGCAGCGTCGGCGCCCGACTCGATGCGGTCGGAGCCGACCGGCGACGCCGGCGCTGCCGTGGAGCCGAGCTCGAATGGCGCGAAGAGCGCGGGCGCTCCAGCGTCCACGCCGAACGCATCGCCGGCGGCTGGCGTTGGCGCGGCCAGCGGTGTGTCGAACTTCGACAGGTCCAGCTCGAACGCCAGTTCGTTCTCGGCGCTCGTCGGTGCGGGCGCGCGCAGATCCAGGTCGCTGGCGCTGGGCAGTTCGGGCGGCAGCGACAGGGCGATCGGCTCGAGCGTCTCGGGGACCGAGCCCATTTCCTGCACTTCCGGCAGGTCGGGCAGCACGAACGCCGAGTCGGTGGCGTCGGCCTGCGCAGGGGCTGCCGGCTGCGTCGCCGCAATAGCGGGCGGCGCCACCGGGGCGGCGGGGGGCGCGGCGCCCGGCTCGCGCAGGGCCAGCGCTTTGGCCTCGACGAGCTTGGGGTCGCGCCCGCCGTCGCGGCGCGCGGCGATGTCTTCGACCCAACCCTTGAGGTAGTCGAGCGACCAGCGGGTGAATCCGAGCAGCGGCTCGTCGGCCGGATGCTGGTCGGCAAGCCGCGTGTTGTAGAGCTGCTCGCAGGCCCAGGCGGCGTCGCCAAAGGCCTTCAAGCCGACCATGCGCGAGCTGCCTTTGAGGGTATGGAAGGCGCGGCGGACGGTGGTGAGCTGACCCAGGTCGTCGGGAGCGCCGGCGAGGTCGGCGCACGCCGCCTCGGCGGTCTCGACCACCTCGCGCGCTTCCTCGAGGAAGATCTCGCGCATCTCGTCGTCTTCGGCAAGATCGACGGTGGCGGCTGCAGGCGGCGTGACGCTCACCTGCGGCGCCGGGGCGGCAGGCGCGCTCACTTCGTCCAGGCCG
>CAJPFZ010000416.1 GCA_905339355.1 Burkholderiaceae bacterium | reverse complement strand
GCCACCGTCGCCACGTCGATCGAGGTGTCGCCGCCGCCGACGACGACCACGCGCTTGCCCACATGGCGCATGCGCCCGTCGTTGAAGGCCTTGAGGAAGGCGGTGGCCGTCACGCAGTTGGGTGCATCGGCACCTTCCACGGGCAGCGGGCGGCCCGACTGTGCGCCCAGGCCCAGGAACACCGCGTCGAACTCGGCACGGATCTGCGCCATCGTCACGTCGGTGCCGATGCGGCAGTTCATGCGCGTGGCAACGCCCAGGTCGAGAATGCGCTGGATCTCGGCATCGAGCACGGTGCGCGGCGTGCGAAAGCCCGGGATGCCGTAGCGCATCATCCCGCCGAGTTCGGCACGCTCGTCGAAGATCGTCACCGCATGGCCCTTGCGCGCCAGCTGGTAGGCGGCCGACAGGCCGGCCGGGCCACCGCCGATCACCGCCACCGACTTGCCGCTTTGCGTGGCGGGCTTGTTGAACGCCAGCTTGTTGGCGATCGCGTACTCGCCGAGGAAGTGCTCGACCGAGTTGATGCCGACGAAGTCTTCGACCTCGTTGCGGTTGCAGCCCGATTCGCAGGGCGCGGGGCACACGCGGCCCATCACCGAGGGCAGCGGGTTGGCCTCGGTCAGGCGGCGCCATGCGTACTCCTGCCAGGCCATGCCGGCGGGCGGCTTCTCGACGCCGCGCACGATGTTCAGGTACCCGCGGATGTCTTCCCCCGACGGGCAGGCGCCCTGGCAGGGCGGCGTGCTCTGGATGTAGGTCGGGCACTTGTGCGAATGGTCCGCGTCGAAGATCTCCTGCTGCCACGGCAGCGGCTTCGCGTCGCCGTCCTTGTAGCGGCGGAAAGTGAGCGGCTTGGCCGGCACCTTGTCGGGCAATGCGGACATCGAGGAGTCTCCTAATCGTTGCGGCCGAGCTGTATGGCCTTGCTCACCAACTGATGCACGCCGCCGACCATGCTCATGTCGAAGCCGTAGTACGGCAGCACCTTGCTGAACTGCGCCTTGCAGATCGCGCAGATGGTGGCCATGAAGTTCACGCCGTGTTCGTCGACCACGTTCTTCAGCGCTTCCATGCGCGGCAGCGCGCCCTTGACGCGCAGTTCCATCAGGTCGTCGGTCAGCAGGCCACCGCCGCCCCCGCAGCAGAAAGTGGCGTCGCGGATGGTCTCGGGCGCCATGTCGTGGAAGCGGTTGGCGACCGCCTTGATGATCTCGCGCGGGATCACGAACTGGCCGCCGGCCACGTTGCCCATGCGCGAGGCGCGCGCCACGTTGCACGAATCGTGGAAGGTGATGATGCGGCCGTCGTTGGCCGACTTGTCCAGGCGCAGCGCGCCGCGCTGGATCAGGTCGTGCGTGAACTCGCAGATGTGCTGCGGCACCGGGTAGCGCGCATCGAGCCAGTCGAACGGGCCGATCAGCGTGTTCCAGAAGCTGTAGGCCACGCGCCACGCATGGCCGCATTCGCCGACGATGATGCGCTTGACCCCCAGCTCCTGCGCCGCCTCGCGCACGCGCAGAGAGATGTTGCGCATCTGCTCGTAGTTGCCGATGAAGAGTCCGAAGTTGCCGGCCTCCGAGGCATGCGAGCTGAGCGTCCAGCTGATCCCTGCGGCGTGGAAGACCTTGGCGTATCCGATCAGGCTCTCGACGTGCGGCTCGGAGAAGAAGTCGGCCGAGGGCGTGACCAGCAGCACCTCGGCACCCTTCACGTCCATCGGAAAGCGCACGTCGACGCCGGTCTCTTCCTTGGTGTCTTCCTCCAGGCCGAGCAGCGTGTCGGCGAGCGCCGGCTCGGGAATGCCGAGGTTGTTGCCGATGCGGTGCACCTTGCCGATGATCTCGTTGCTGTACTTCTGGCCCATGCCCACCGAGTCCATGATCTCGCGCGCGGCCATCGTCACTTCCGCCGTGTCGATGCCATAGGGGCAGAACACCGAGCAGCGCCGGCATTCGGAGCACTGGTTGAAGTAGCTGTACCAGTCGTCGAGCAC
>CAJPFZ010000415.1 GCA_905339355.1 Burkholderiaceae bacterium | reverse complement strand
CGCGTGTCGGCGTCCATGTCGATCACGACGCCGTTGATCAGCACGCCCGGGTCCAGCGGCGGAACGTCGCTCGGCAGGAACAGCGCGCAGCCGCCGATGCTCACGTCGAGCACGCGCAGCGCGAGCTGCATGTCGGGAATCATCGGGTGGCGCAGCCGCGCCACCGGCGAGGTGCGTAGCAGTGGCTGCACCCGGAAGCCGCCGCGGCGCTGGAAGCGGAACAGCTCCTGCGGGAACGCGCTGTTCAGCACCGCGTGGTTGCCGCGGTGAACCAGCACGAGATCGGCCACGTCGAACTGCAGCTTGACGTTGTCGAGGAAGCCCACCACCGTGGCCTCGTTGCACTCGACGATCGTGTTGAGCTGGGGTTCGTCGGGCAGCGTCGAGAAGCTCATGGTGCGGCGCTCGGCGTCGAGCGTCCACAGCGTCACCGTGATCGACGTGCCGTTCGGCGCGTTCAGGCTCACGTGGACGTTGCCTTCTGCCAGCCGCCGCAGCATGTCGGCGATCTCGGCCGGCGTGTCGACGCGGAAGTCGTCCGGCATGCCGATGCCCCGTGTCTTCACAAGCCCTCAGTGAAGCGTCTTCGGCCGGCCCGCCAGCATGTTGTCCAGGTCTTCTAGCCAGGGCTCGGCAAGCTGGCGGATCTCGGCGTCGTTGATCAGGATGCGCTGCATGATGCGCGACTTCAGCTGCGCTTCTTCCGTGCCGAGCGCCTGCTTGGACGCCGCGTGCTTGAGCTGCGAGATCAGCAGCGCGCAGGCGCCTTCGAGCTTGACCACGTGGTCCCAGTTGCCTTCGCGGGCGGCCTCCAGCATGTCGGAGCTGGCCTTCTCGATGGCTTCATAGAAGTTCAGGAGGCTGGCGTTCATGGTCTTTCCCGAAGAGTTGGATGTCTCGGCTGGCCCGCTCACCGCGCAGCCCCACCGGCCTGCGGAGCGATCGAGGCCCACGCCTCGCGCAGCGGCTCCAGCAGACGCTGGCACTCGTCGAGCGCGGCCGTGTCGTTGTGCAGGTTGGCGTGCGTGAGCCGCCGGGCGATGTAGGCGTACAGCTCGCCGAGTCCGCTGGCCAACTGTCCGCCGGCGTTCGCGTCGAGGTTGCCTCGAAGGCCCTCGTCGACGATGCGCGCCGCGCGGCCGATGGCGCGTCCCTTGAGCTCGATCTGTCCGGCCTGCATCGCGCCGCGGGCCTGCGCGATCGCCTCGATCGCGCCGTCGTAGAGCATCGCCACCAGGCGGTGCGGCGAGGCGGCCTCGACGCCGGTCTCGACGCCGACCGTGCGGTAGGCATTGCTGGGGCCTTGCGACGAGCGGCTGCTGAACGGGGAAGCGGTTGCTGCGTACATGGTGTCGGCGTTTGCTGCGGTGTTGCAAGGTTATCGGCCGACCGTCGAACGGGCTTGAGGGCGCCAATCACCGCTTTTCACCCCGAATTCGGGCCCACCATCGGCCGGAGCCGGCTAAGCCGGCCAAAGGCCGGCTCAGCGCCAGTGGCCGGAGCTCACAGCTTGGGAGCCGCCTTCATTCCTTGCGCGTGAACTGGCTGTTGAGCATGTTCATCTGCTGCGTCACGTAGTTCGACAGGCCGGTCAGCTGGTTCATCTTCGCGTCCAGCGCCTGGTACTGCTTCATCAGCCGCTCCTGCGTGCGCGCGACGCGGTCCTCCATGCGCTCCTGCTCGCGTTCGTTTCGCTTGACGCCGGCCCGCAGGCCGTCCGCGCGGGTCGTCAGCACGCCGTCGGTGCCGAGCATCGCGTCGGCCAGGCGCTTGAATCCTTGGGCCAGGCCCGTGTCTGCCGTCGCGAAAGCCGTGGACAGCTCGGCGGGGTCGGCCAGCGCGGCGGTCATCTTCGCCTCGTCCTCGACCTTCAGCGAGCCGTCGCGCTGCAGCATGATGCCCAGGTCCGACAGGCGTCCGAACGTGGCCGATGCGTCCGACACCTGGCTGGTGAGGCTGCGCAGCGTGCGCTGCAGGCCGAGCGCGGCCTGGTCGCCCTGCAGGGCGCCGGCGGTCTTGCTCGCTTCGTCGTACTTCGTCTGCAGGTTGAGGAAGGTGTTCAACGCGTTGTAGGCGGTGACGAAGTCGTCGATGCCCTTGCGCATCGCCGCCGTGTCGGGGCTCACCTTCACCGTGACCGGCGCGGTGGTGACTTTGGAGAGCGTGAGGTCGAGCCCGTCGATGACGTCCTCGAGGGTGTTGACGGCGGAAGTCATCGGCAGGTTGTTGATCGTGAACTGCGCGTCCACCGCGGCGCGGTCCTGCGTCATCGCGCCGGGGTAGGCCAGGTCGCCGAGCTGGCCGGTTGCGCCCGCCACCGAGACGGTGACCGCATTGGCGGCGCCCGTTTCGCTGCCTGTGAGCACGAGCCGCTCGCCCTGCGCATCGCGAACGATGGCTGCGGTGACGCCGGCCTCCGCGGCATTGATCTGGTCGCGCAGTTCCGAAAGCGAGGTGCCGCTGCCGACGACGATCTCCACCGGCGTGCCCCCGCGCGTGATGGTCAGCGTGCCGGTGCCGATGTCCTCCGGCGTCGCCATGACGGGCGTCGACAGCGACTGCGAGGCTGCCAGGCGCGTCACTTCGACGCTGTAGCTCGCGGCAACCGCCGTAGCCCGCGCGGTGACGGCGACGCTGGCCGCGTCGCTGCTGGTCGCGCTGTTCTTGCTCCAGAAGTCGGACTTCGCCAGCTGGCCGGCGGCCGACTGCAGGTTGCCCATGTGGCTTTGCAGCAAGCCCATCGACGACAACTTGCTCGTGAGCTTGGTCTTGGCCGTGGCCAGCAACGTGATGGGCCGCCGCTCGAGCGCGACCAGCTGGTTCACGATGCCGTTGACGTCGAGGCCACTGCCGATGCCGGGGGAGGAGAGTGCCATGGAAAGACCTCAGTGTGAATCGTCTTGATCGGCAGTTTCGCCAAGAACTTGAGCCCGCGGGCTCGGAGCTGGAAGGCTCCGGGACGGCGGGCTCGGGATCGGGGGAGGGTGCACGCGGCCCGGCCGCATGCGCGCATCAGCCCTTGAGCAGCGACAGCACCTGCTGCGGCAGCTGGTTGGCCTGGGCCACCATCGCGGTGCCGGCCTGCTGCAGGATCTGCGCACGCGACAGGTTGGCGGTTTCGGCCGCGAAGTCCGCGTCCATGATGCGGCCGCGCGCGGCCGAGAGGTTCTCTGCCGTCACCTGGATGCTCGCGATCGCGCTTTCGAAGCGGCTCTGCACGGCGCCGAGCGTGCCGCGTGCGCTGTTGACGGCGGTCAGCGCGGTGTCGATGGCGTCCATCGCGAACGAGGCTTGCTC
>CAJPFZ010000414.1 GCA_905339355.1 Burkholderiaceae bacterium | reverse complement strand
GGCCCCGTTCTTTCGCGCCAGCATGCGCGCCTCGTTGCCGCTCGTGTGGTGGGCCCTGCATTTCGCGTTCTGCTATGCGGGCCTGGCGATCGGTTGCACGGCGGGATGGAATCGCGGGGAATCCCTCCTCGGTTCGCCCTTGCAGACGGCGCTGCTGGCCGGCAGCGCAGTCGCCTTGGCCGGTGCCACTGCGCTGCTGCTTCAAGCATGGCGCCGATCCCGCGCTGGTGACGGCGGGCTGCTTGCGCGCGTCCATCTTGCTGCTGCGGTGATGGCGCTGATCGGCATCGCCTGGACCTCGGTACCGCTCTTGCTGCTGCCCTTGTGCAGGCTGGCCTGAACCTGCACCGCGAAGAAGCCATGAACGAAGCCCCCATCGTGCTCATCACCGGCGCCGCCGGCGACATCGGCTCGTCGCTGATCGAGGCGCTGCAGCCGGACTACCGCGTGGTCGGCCTGGACCGCGCGGGCGCCAAGGCTGCAGTCCCGCTCATCGAGGCCGATCTCGGATCGCAGGAGTCGCTGCTGCGGGCGATCGAGCGCTTTCGCACCGAACACGGCCCGCGCATCGCCAGCGTGATCCACCTCGCGGCCTATTTCGACTTCACCGGTGAGGACCATCCGGCCTACCAGCAAGTCAACGTCGACGGCACGCGCTTCTTGCTGCGTGCGCTGCAGGGACTGGAGGTCGAGCAGTTCGTCTACTCGGGCACGATGCTCGTGCACGAGCCCGGCGTTCCGGGCGAACGCATCGACGAGAGCCGTCCGATCGCGCCCAAGTGGGCCTATCCGAAATCCAAGGCCGCCGCCGAGGAGGTGATCCGCGCGGAGCACGGCGACATCCCCGTGGTACTGCTGCACCTGGCCGGCGTCTACGACGAGCGCCGCTGCGTGCCAACGCTCGCGCAGCAGATCGCGCGCATCTACGAGCGCGACTTCAAGAGCTACCTCTACGCCGGCGATCCGGACGCGGGCCAGTCGCTGCTCCACAAGGAAGACATGGTCGACGCGTTTCGCCGCGCCGTCGATCGGCGCGGCGAACTGCCGACCGAGACGGTGATCCTCGTCGGCGAGTCCGACGCGCCGGGTTACGACGAGCTGCAGGACCTCATTGGCCGTCTGCTGCACGGCGACGACGAGTGGACCACGCTGAAGGTGCCCAAGCCGGTGGCCAAGCTCGGCGCGCTGCTGGAGGAAAAGCTCGAACCGGTGATCCCGGACGCGATCGACCAGGGCGAGAAGCCGTTCATCCGCCCCTTCATGGTCGAGATGGCCGACGACCATTACGCGCTCGACATCTCGCGTGCGCGAGAGCTGCTCGGCTGGCAGCCGCGGCACCGCATCCGCGCCAAGCTGCCGGCGCTGATCGAGTCGCTGAAGCAGGACCCGCTTGCGTGGTACGCGGCCAACCGCGTGACGCCGCCGCCGTGGATGCAGCAGGCCGAGGACGAAGGCGAACACCCGGACACGCTGCGCACGCGCCACGAGGCGCAGCGCCGGCGCGAGCATGCCGACCATCTGTGGGCGCCGTGGTTCAACATCGCGCTCGGCGTGTGGCTGCTCACGGGGCCGCCGATGCTCGCGCTTCAGTCACGTGCGCTCGTGATCAGCGACATGCTGGCCGGCGCGGCGCTGATGATCTTCGCGGCCATGTCGCTGTCGTGGCGGCTCGCCTGGGCTCGCTGGGCATGCGCCACTGTCGGCATGTGGGTGCTGTTCGCGCCGCTCGCCTTCTGGGCGCCGACGGCGGCGGGCTATCTCAACGACACGCTGGTGGGCACCTTGATCATCGCCCTGGCGGTACTCGCGCCGCCCGAGCCCGGCGTGTCGCCGGTGGCCGCGATGACCGGCCCCGAGTCGCCGCCCGGCTGGAGCTTCAACCCGTCGAGCTGGACGCAGCGGCTGCCGATCATCCTGCTCGCCTTCGTCGGGCTGCAGATCTCGCGCTATCTCGCGTCGTATCAGCTCGGCCACGTCGACGGCGTGTGGGAGCCCTTCTTCGCAGGCGGGCCGGACCCGAAGAACGGCACCGAGGAGATCATCACCTCCAGCGTGTCCGAAGCCTGGCCGGTGCCCGACGCAGGGCTCGGCGCCCTCACCTACGCGCTAGAGATCCTCACCGGCGTCATCGGCTCGCAGCGCCGCTGGCGCACCATGCCGTGGCTCGTGCTGCTGTTCGGCGTGATGATCGTGCCGCTGGGTGCGGTGTCGATCTTCTTCATCATCATCCAGCCCATCTGGATCGGCACCTGGTGCACGCTGTGCCTGATCGCGGCGGCAGCGATGCTGGTGCAGATCCCCTACTCGCTCGACGAACTCGTCGCGACCGGCCAATTCCTCTGGCGCCGCAAGCGTGCCGGGCAAAGCCTGCTGCGCGTGCTGATGGCGGGCGACACCGACGAGCCCGATCCACTCGCGGCGCGGGCCGAGGAGCGCCCCTTCGAGCGTGCTCCGGGCGAATTGCTGCGCGACATGTGGAGCGGCGGTGTCAACCTGCCGTGGAACCTGGCGCTGGCGATCGCCGTCGGGCTGTGGCTGATGTTCACCCGGCTCACGCTCGACGCGCAGGGCGCGATCGCGAACGTGCATCACCTCGTCGGTTCGCTCGTCGTCACGGTGTCGGTGATCGCCTGCGCCGAGGTGGCGCGCACGCTGCGCTGGTTGAACGTGCTGCTGGGCGCGGCGCTGGCGG
>CAJPFZ010000413.1 GCA_905339355.1 Burkholderiaceae bacterium | reverse complement strand
CCCGACAGGTCGGCCGAGTGGCCGGCATTCGAGACCAGCGTCACCTCGCAGCCGAGGATGCGGCCTTCGTCGTCGTAACCCGCCTCGTACTGGTAGTCGAAACCGTGGCGTCGGCCCGTGATCAGAAAATCGTCGTCGCGGTCCACCCGCAGCTTGACCGGACGAGCGAGCTTCTTCGCCGCGATGGCCGCGACGCAGGCAAACAGCGCCGACTGCGACTCCTTGCCGCCGAAGCCGCCGCCCATGCGACGGCACTCCACCTGCACGTGGTGCGACGCGAGGTTCAGCGCCTTCGCGATCAGGTGCTGCATCTCGCTCGGGTGCTGCGTCGAGCAGTGCACCAGCATGCCGTCGTCTTCTTTCGGGATTGCGAGGCTGATCTGGCCCTCGAGATAGAAGTGCTCCTGTCCGCCCACGCACATCGTGCCCTGAAGGCGATGCGGCGCGGCGTCGATGGCGGCGCGCGCGCCGCCATCGCGTGTGCTGCGCACGAGGTGCATCGGCGGCAGCACGTGGTGGCCCTGCGCATGGGCCTGCAGTGCCGTCAGCACCGGGGGCAGCGGCTCGATGTCGAGCACGTCCTTCGCAAGCGCTGCGGCGCGTCGTGCGGCCTCGCGCGTCTCGGCGATCACCGCGAACACCGGCTGGCCGAGATAGCGCAGTTCGCCGTCGGCGAGGATGGGCTCGTCGTGAACGATCGCGCCGCAGTCGTTGCGGCCGGGGATGTCGGCCGCGCTCAGCACCGCCACCACGCCGGGCAGCGCGCGGATGCGCTCCAGCGACATCCCGATGAGGCGCCCATGCGCCACCGGCGACAACCCGAGCGCCGCATGCAGCGTGCCGGCGAGCTCGGGGATGTCGTCGACGTAGGTCGCCTCTCCCGCCACGTGCAGGTGCGCCGATTCGTGCGGCAGGGCCTGGCCCACGGCGCCGGGCGGTGCGTCAGCGGGCAGTTCGACGAGCTTGTTCATCGGATGGCAAACACGCTGGTGGCGGTGACGGGCAGGGGATGGTCCACACGGGTTTCGAGCCAGAAACGCTGCAGCAGGTTCTGCGCCACGCGCAGCCGATAGGCGGCGCTCGCGCGCATGTCGGTCAGGGGAGCGAAGTCGAGGGTGAGCGCGGCGCGCGCCGACTGCACGGTGGTGTCGGTCCACGGCTGGCCGGCGAGCGCCGCTTCGGCCGCGGCGGCGCGTTTGACCACCGCGGCCATGCCGCCGAAGGCCAGCCGGACTTCGGCCACACGCTCGCCGTCGAGCGTGAGCGCGAACGCGCCGCTCACCGCGGAGATGTCGCTGTCGAAACGCTTGCTGACCTTGTAGGCGCGCAGCTCGCGGCGCATCGCGGCCAGCGGCACGGCGATGGCCTGCACGAACTCGCCTGGCTCGAGCCGGTTCAACATGTAGTCGACATAGAAGTCCGCAAGCGGCAGGCGCCGCACACGCGCTGCCTGGCGCAGCACCAGCGACGCGTCCAGGGCCATCAGCACCGGGGCGCTGTCGCCGATTGGCGAGCCGTTGGCGACGTTGCCGCCCATCGTGCCGGCGTGGCGGATTGGCGGCGAGGCGAAGCGCAGCCACATGTCGGTGAGCGCGGGCAGGTGGTCCGCCAGCGTGCGCCAGGCGGTTTCCAGCGACACGCCGGCGCCGATCAGCAGTTCGCCGTCGCGCTCTTCGACGCGCTTGAGTTCATCGACATTTCCGAGGTAGATCAGCTCGGGCAGCTGACGGAACTGCTTGTTGACCCACACGCCGACATCGGTGCCGCCGGCCAGCAGCCGCGCCTCGGGGAGCCGCTTGGCGAGCGCTGCCAGTTCGTCGAGCGTCGCCGGCGCATGGAAGCGGCCGCCCGCGCCACGATGTTCGCGTGCATCACGTGCGATGCCGCTCAGCGCCGCGATCACCGGCGCCGTGTCGAGCGCGACAGTCGGTGCGTCGAACATGCGCTCGCCGGCGTCGAGGATCGGCCGGTAGCCGGTGCAACGACACAGGTTGCCCGACAGCTCGTCGGCGAGCTGCTGGCGTGTCGGGCGCGAACCGCTCGCCTGGTGCCGCTCGTACGCCGACCACATCGACATCACGAAGCCGGGCGTGCAGAAACCGCACTGCGAGCCGTGGCATTCGAGCATCGCCTGCTGCACCGGGTGCAGCGCGCCGCCGCTCAGGGTCTTCAGATCTTCCACCGTGAAGAGAGCCTTGCCGTGCAGGCTGGGCACGAACTGCATGCAGGCATTCACCGTCTGCAGGGCGAGCCCGCGCACCACCGGGGCACCTGCGTCGGCATGCTGCGGCAGCTCGCCCAGCACCACGGTACAGGCCCCGCAGTCGCCCTCGTTGCAGCCTTCCTTGGTTCCGGTGCAGCGTGCATCTTCGCGCAGCCAGTCGAGCACGGTGCGCGTCGGGTCCACCGCGTCGAGTTCGACGATGCGGCCACGATGGTAGAAACGGACGGGCTGGATACTTGTGGTCATGGAGAAGCGAAACTTACGCCTTTGCGGCTTGGGCGTGTATACGATGGCGGGCATCTCCCGTATCGGACCGTCACATCTTCCGGCATCGGCACGAAGTCACCGATCCTGGGGCCACTTTGACGCTCGTACTCCGGAACGAACCCGGGCGACGGAATGACGACGACCCCCCTCCAACGTCTCGCCTTGCGAGGCGACCTGCTCGACTTCACCACCGTGCCCGACTGGGCCGCCATCGATTCGCCCGCGGTGCGCTTTCGCGAAGACCACTGGCTGCTGATCGAAAACGGCCGCATCTCTGGCGCGCAGCCCGGCGACCAGTTGCCCGACGACAGCTGGACGCAGCGCGACCACCGCGGCCGGCTGATCCTGCCCGGCTTCGTCGACACCCACGTGCACAGCCCGCAGCTCGACGTGATCGCGAGCCACGGCACCGCGCTGCTCGACTGGCTCGACACCTACACCTTCCCGGCCGAGGGGCGCTACGCCGACGTGCTGGAGGCGCAATCCGGCGCGGCGCGCTTCCTCGATGCGCTGCTCGCGCACGGCACCACCAGCGCGGTGGTCTTCCCGACGGTGCACAAGGTGAGCGCCGACACGCTGTTCGCCGCCGCGCAGGAACGCGGCATGCGGCTCATCGCCGGCAAGGTCCTGATGGACCGCCATGCGCCCGACGGCCTGCGCGACGACGCGCCCGACTTCGGCGCGCGCGACTGCGTCGACCTGATCGACCGCTGGCACGGCGTCGACCGCCTCGCCTATGCGGTGACGGTGCGCTTCGCGCCCACCAGCAGCCCCGCGCAGCTCGCGATGGCCGGCCAGCTGTGCACCGCCTACCCGGGTGTCTACATGCAGACGCACCTGGCCGAGAACGCGGCCGAGGTGAAGTGGGTGCACGAACTCTTTCCCGACGCCCGCAGCTACCTCGACGTCTACGAGCGCGCCGGCCTGCTCAACGCGCGCGGCGTGTTCGCGCACGGCATCTGGCTCGATGATGAAGACCGCGCCGCGTTGCGCGACGCCTGCGCGCAGATCGCGCACAGCCCCTCGTCCAACCTGTTCCTCGGCAGCGGGCTGTTCGACTGGCGCGCGGCAGAATCCGCGGGCGTGCGTGTGAGCATCGGCACCGA
>CAJPFZ010000412.1 GCA_905339355.1 Burkholderiaceae bacterium | reverse complement strand
GCGTGGCCGCGGCACGCGCCGCGGGCATCCCGGTGGTGGTGACGCGCAGCGCCTACTTCGCCGAGGCCACGATCGAGGGCGCGATCGCGATCGGGCCGGGCCTGCACGAGCGTCGCGGCTGGCGCCCTGCCTTGCCCGCCGATTCGCGCGGATCGGTCGGCCTGGCCGACATCGAAACCTGGCGCGCGCAGATGGACTGCGTCTGCCAATACGCATGAACCGCCCGTGCCGTCATCCCGGAGTTCGCCGGGATGGCGGCGCTTGGCCGCACACACAACCCTGAAGGAGACTCCCCCGCCATGGCTCTCGTCTCATTGCGACAGGTGCTGGACCACGCCGCCGAACACGGCTACGGCGTGCCGGCCTTCAACGTCAACAACCTGGAGCAGATCCAGGCCATCATGGAAGCGGCCGAAGCCACGCGCAGCCCGGTGATCCTGCAGGCCTCGGCGGGTGCCCGCAAATACGCCGGCGAGCCCTACCTGCGCCACATGGTGCTGGCCGCCGTGGAGGCGCACCCCGACATCCCGCTGGTGCTGCACCAGGACCACGGCGCCTCGCCCGCGGTGTGCGTGCAGGCCATCCGTTCCGGCTTCACGAGCGTGATGATGGACGGCTCGCTGCAGGCCAACGCCAAGACCCCGGCGAGCTACGACTACAACGTGGACGTGACACGCCGCGTCTGCGAGATCGCGCATGCGGTGGGCGTGTCGGTGGAAGGCGAGCTGGGTTGCCTGGGCTCGCTCGAAACCGGTCAGGCCGGCGAGGAAGACGGCGTCGGCGCCGAGGGCACGCTCACGCGCGAGATGATGCTGACGGACCCCGGTGAGGCGCGCGACTTCGTCGCTGCCACCGGCGTCGATGCGCTGGCGATCGCGATCGGCACCAGCCACGGCGCCTACAAGTTCTCGCGCGCGCCGACCGGCGACACGCTGGCAATCGAGCGCATTGCGGCCATTCACGCCAGCGTGCCCAACACCCACCTGGTGATGCACGGCTCGTCGAGCGTGCCGCAGGAATGGCTGGCCATCATTCGCGACCACGGCGGCGACATCCGCCCGACCTTCGGCGTGCCGGTGGAGCAGATCCAGCGCGGCATCGCCAGTGGCGTGCGCAAGATCAACATCGACACCGACATCCGCCTCGCGATGACCGGCGCGATGCGCCGCAGCTTCGCGAAGGACCCGTCCGAATTCGACCCGCGCAAGCCGATGATGGCCGCGCGAGCCGCGGCACGCGACATCTGCAAAGCGCGCTTCGAGGCGTTCGGCTGCGCCGGCCAGGCCGAGCGCATCAAGCCGGTGCCGCTCGAGGCGATGGTCAGGCGCTACGCCTGAACGGACAAGCAGCGTCCCGTAGGTGCGACCAACGGCTGAGCGCTGCAGCGCAACGGAGTAGCGCGCGGCACGCCGTGCGCGCGCGCTGGCTCCTTACTTCGGCAGCACGACGCTGTCGATGACGTGGATCACCCCGTTCTGGGCCACGATGTCGGTCTTGACGACGTTCGCGCCATCCACTTTCACGCCGCCGCTGGTGGTCAGCGTCAGGTCGCTGCCCTGCACGGTCTTCACCTTGCCGGCCTTGACGTCCTTGGCCATCACGTTGCCAGGCACGACGTGGTAGGTCAGCACCGAAGTCAGTTTTGCCTTGTCGGCAAGCAAGGCGTCCAGGTCTGCCTTGGGAATCTTGGCGAAGGCGGCGTCGGTCGGCGCGAAGACGGTGAACGGGCCTTTGCCCTTGAGCGTGTCGATGAGGCCCGCTTTTTCGAGTGCGACCGCCAGGGTCTTGAAGTCGCCGGCCGAGACGGCGGTGTCGACGATGTCCTTGGCCTGGACGGTGGCGGCGGCAAGCGCCAGGGCGGCGACGAAGATGGCTTTTTTCATGGAAGCTCCTGTGGAGAGTGGATGGGGCGAGGATTTGCTCAGACCACCTCGTTTTGTCTTGGACAATTGAGGTGATGGCGCTTAGGATAGGCGGCCATCTCCTCCATGTCAAGCGTTTGTCCAGGACAAAATGAAAGAATCTGCTCGCTTCAACATCTCCGCCGTGGAAGGGGACGTGGGCCTGTCCAAGGACGTGCTGCGGGTCTGGGAGCGGCGGTACGGCTTCCCGACCCCCGAGCGCGACGCCAACGGGGAGCGGCTCTATTCGGCTGAGCAGGTCAAGCGCCTGCGGCTCATCAAGCGACTCATGGACCTGGGCCACCGCCCCGGGCGGCTGCTGACCTCGCCCCTGAAAGAACTCGAAGCGCTGTCATCCACCCACAAATCGGCCGCGGCGGCGTGTGATCCGGAGGGCTCGGCCGGCGGGGTCGCCGATCTAATCCAACTGATTCGCCAGCACGATGGCGCCGCCTATCTGCACGCCCTCCAGCAGCAGTTGGCACGCCAGGGATTGCGCCACTTTGTCCAGGACACCGTGACGCCGCTGACCGTTCAGGTCGGTACCGCCTGGGAAGAAGGCCGGCTCCATGTGTTCGAGGAGCACCTGTACACCGAACTGACCACGCGGACGCTTCGCCAGGCGATCGCCGCGGTACCGGGTGGGCGCGAGCCCAAGGTACTGCTCACGACCCTGCCGAACGAACGGCACGGGATGGGGCTGCTCATGGTCGAGGCGATGCTGTCGCTCGAAGGCGCGCAGTGCATCTCGCTGGGCACGCAGATGCCGCTGATGGAGATTGCCCAGGCGGCAGCGGCGCACCGCGCCGACGTGGTGGCGCTGTCGTTCTCGAGCGCGTTTCCCGCGCGCCAGGTTTCCGATCTGGTGCAGCAACTGCGCGGCGCCCTGCCGCGCGCGACGCAGTTGTGGGCTGGCGGCGCGGGCGTGCGCAAGCTCGCCGCGACCCCGGGTGTGCTGGTGCTGGCCACGCTCGACGATGCGGTCGAGGCGGTTGCGCAGTGGCGCGCGAGGTGACACCCACGGCGGTCACGCGATCTTCGGCCCTGGCGTGCGCTCGCGCGTCTTCCACAGCGAAACGAGCACGCCGCCGGCGATCAGCCCGAGAGTCACGCTGAGCGAGATCACCGCCGGGATCTTGCCGACGATGCCCACCAGGAAGATCTTGCTGCCGATGAACACCAGCACCAGCGCCAGGGCGTACTTCAGGTACTTGAAGCGATGGATCATCGCGGCCAGCGCGAAATACAGCGCCCGCAGGCCCAGGATGGCGAAGATGTTGCTGGTGTAGACGATGAAGGGGTCGGTCGTGATGGCGAAGATGGCCGGCACCGAATCGACCGCAAAGATCAGGTCCACGAACTCCACCAGCACCAGCGCGAGAAACAGCGGCGTGACGTAACGCTCGAGCTTGCCGGTGGCCGGATCCGTCTCGCGCACCCAGAAGGCATTGCCGCGCAGGCCGTCGGTGGCGCGCAGATGCCGCCTGAGGAACTTGAGCAGCGGGTTGTTGGCGATGTCGGGCACGTGATCGGCAATGAGCCACATCTTGACGCCCGTGACGATCAGGAAGGCGCCGAAGAGATACAGCACCCAGCTGAACTGGCTCACCAGCGTGGCCCCGAGCGCGATCATGACGGCGCGAAGCACGATCACGCCCAGGATGCCCCAGAACAGCACACGGTGCTGGTACTGCCGCGGGATCGCGAAGAAGGTGAACACCAGCGCGATCACGAAGACGTTGTCCATCGACAGCGACTTCTCGATCATGAACCCGGTGTAGTAGTCCATGCCGCTCTGCGCGCCGAGGTACCACCAGACCCATGCGCCGAAGACCAGCGCCACGCTGATGTAGCCGGCCGACAGCAACAGGCTCTCGCGCACGCCGATCTCGCGATCGTCCTTGTGCAGCACGCCCAGGTCGAACGCCAGCAGGGCGACGACGATGCCGACGAAGACGAGCCAGACCCAGGCCGGCTTGCCCATGAAGTCGGTCGAAAGAAGGGGCAGCAGGTTTTCCATGGCGGTGCTTCAGCGGTGCGCGAATGTCAGAACAGGGGACCCTCGTGACACGAGGGTGACGGATGCGAAGTGTGGAGATTTCCGGTGGCCGCAGAAACCAGCGCCTTGCGAAACTACACTTCGGTTTTTCCGAACCTCGCCGCGATGCTGAACTACCGACACCTGCACTACTTCTGGGTCGTGACCAAGGAAGGCGGCTTCGCCCGCGCGGCCGACCGGCTCGGCATGGCGGTGCAGACCATCAGCGCGCAGGTGCGGGAGCTGGAGAAGTCGCTCGGCCACCAGCTGCTCAAGCCCGCTGGCCGCGGC
>CAJPFZ010000411.1 GCA_905339355.1 Burkholderiaceae bacterium | reverse complement strand
GTGGCCGGATCGATGTCGGGGATGGGGCAGCGCGGGCAGGGCTTGACGAGCTTGAGCCGCACGGGGCCGTCAGCCGTGTCGAAGACCATCTCGTCGAGATGGTCCTCGCCATGTTCGTCGATGCCGTCGACGACGAGGTTGGGCCGAAAGCGCGCCATCGACACTGCACCATGGCCCGCGGCCACGAGCCGGCGGTTCAGCTCGTTGAGGCTCGCCTGCGAGGCGACGAGGATCGGGTAGCCGTCCGAAAACGCGTTCTCGGCTTCGATCTCGCCCGTCCAGCGGCGATTCGACAAGCGCTTTTGCTCGGGGTCGAAGCGCACCAGCCGCGAAGCCTGCCCGAGAAAGTCGCTGAACCACTGCGCGGCCAGTTCGCCCATGTCGTAGGCGGCGACCTCGTCGTCCCACACCGTGGCTCGGCAGGGCTGCTCCACCGCGTCGAGCGCGACGTGCAGGGCCAGCATGCCGGGCGCGCGCAACACCATCTCGCTCGTCTTCAACGCCGGCCTGATCAGCGCCATGCGCGGCAGCTCGCGCTGGGTGAGGAAGCGCCCTTGCGCGTCGACCACCATCCAGGCGCGGTCGAGCTCCAAGCCCGTCTCGACCAGCAGCGCTTCATCCAGCGCGACGCCGGCGCAGCTCTTCACGGGGTACACGTTCAGTGCCGCAACGCGCAGCGCCACATCGCCGCGCACGCTCACTTGAACAGGCCCTTCAGCTTGTTCTTCAACGCATCGGCCGGCGAAGGCTGCGAGGCGCCCTGCGCGGGCGGCTTGAGCCCGAGCTTTTCGCTCAGCTTGTCTTCGAGCTTGCGCGTGACGAGCCCCGCCGCAACGCTCGACCACTCGATCTTCCAGTCCAGCGATTCGAACGGCCCGGCGAGGCGCACCGGCACGGTCACGCCCTTGAGCGCAGCGAGGTCCGGGGCGTCCTGGCCCTTGGAGGTGGACGTGACCGTGGCCCGCGCGAGGTAGTCGATGCGGCCGCGGCCGACGTCGATCGCACCTTCACCGCCCAGGCGCAGGAACGGGCTCTTCATGTCGAGGTCGCGGCTGCGCGCCACGCCGTCGGCGATCTGGAAGCTCGCCGAGAGTTCGCTGAAGTCGGTCTTCTCGGTCTGCACGGACTTCTGCGAGGCATCCTGCTTCATCGACAACGCGGACTTGGCCTGGCGCAGCGTCTTGGCGAGGTTGATGCCCTTGATCGCGCCGTCGCGCAGCTGCAGCGCCGCACTGCCCTGCAGCCGCGATTTCATCTCGTTGACGCTGCGGCCTGCGGTGTCGATGTCCCAGGCGACGCGCCCGGTGCCTTCGATCCAGTCCTTGGCGGCCACGTCCTTCACCAGCGCGTTGACGTTGACGCCGCTGGCCGCGCCCTTGATCGCGATGCGGCTCGCGCGTGCGTCTGCGAACGCCGTCGCGTTCAGCTGGCCGCCCCAGGCCTGGCCGCGCAGCTCGGTGATGCGCAGCATGCCGGCGTCGAGCGCGGCCTCGATGCGCGCGTCGGCCACGCGGTACTGGCGGAACGCAAAACGCGCCGCTTGCACGCTGAATCGCCCGTTGACGCTGCGCAGCGCGGCCAAGTCGACGGGCGTGTCGCCGCCGGCCGCGGGGGGCGTCTTGCTCTCCGGCGCGGCGGGGCCGGTGAGGCGGTTCAGGTCCAGCGAATCGAAACGCGCCTTGGCGGTGACGTGCGGAACGCCGCCATTGAGCAGCACCTGGCCATCGCTCGAGAACCGGTTTTCGTTCAGCTGGCCGGCCAGCACCCAGGTCGAACGCTGACCCGAGGCGACGGCGTTGCCGCGCAGGTTCAGCGCCAGCGGCTGGGCCTGCGGCTCCTCGATCTTCGCCTGCAAGTCCAGCTTGTCGAGCACCAGCGTCGCCTTGCCCGGCTGCAGCGTCAGGTCGCTGCGCAAGGTGCCGGCGAGCTTGCGGCGCGGCGCCTCGCTCGTGAGCTGCGCTTCGAAGCCCGGCAGGCGCACTGCGTCGAAGTTGCCGCTCGGCGGGTTGCTCTTGAATTTGGCTGCGATGGGCATCTCGCCACCGCGCGTCAGCGCGCCGCTGAAGGCGCTGCCGCTCAGGGTGTCGCCGCTCACCGACAGCTCGGGCCAGTCGAGGTCCAGCGTGACAGGCAGGTTGGCCTGCGTGCCCTTCACACGCGCCTGCAGCCGGCGCAATGCGAGCGTCTTGCGGGCCGGATCGAAGCCGAAGCGCTCGATCGAAAGCGTGCTGCCGGCGTGTTTGAGCGTGCCGGTGTGGCCGCTCAGCTGCACCTCCAGGGCTTGCGCGTCGGCGCTTTTCTTGGCGCCGTCCCAGGCCACGGCGCCCTTGAGCGTGGCGTCGACGCCCGTCGCGCCAGGGGCGTCGCCCTTGAACGCGAGCGCCATGTCGCGCAGCGCGAGCGATCCGGTGTCGGTGTCCAGAGTCAGGCGGGTGTCGCCGCTGAGCGAGCCCTTCAGCAGCGGCTGCTTGAAGTCGAACTGTGCGTCGAGCTCGACCGGCGCCTCGACCTTGTTCGCGATGCGTCCGGCGGTGAATGAGCGCAACAGCAGTTCGCCGTCGACTTTCGCCACGTCGTCCTTGATACGTGCGCGCACGTCCTTCAGCGTGATGCGGCTGATGTCCGGGCGCAGCGGCTTCTTCTCGGCCGCCGGCGAGGCTGGTTCCTTGGGCTGCATCAGGTCGTCGACGTTGCTGCGTCCGCGCGCGTCGCGCAGGTAGGTGAGACGCACGCCGCGGGCGTCGATGCGGCCGACCACCACTTCGCCGCGCAACAGCGGCCACATGTCGACCGCGAGCCCGGCCTCGTCGAGCGCGGCGAAGGGCGTGGGCCGGCCGACATCGCTGACGCTCAGCTTGGAGACCTTGACCGCCAGCCGCGGAAACACCGACAGCTCGATCGGACCATCGATGACGAGCGTGCGATTGCGCTCGGTCTTCATCCAGTCGATCGCGACTCCCTTGAACTTGTTCGCGTCGAAGGTCGCGATGAACCACGCCGCACCCGCAACCAGCACGACCAGCACGACAGCCAGTGCGATCAGCACCCGGCGCAACCACAAAGGCATGGAATTCCTCTCTTTCGGGACCAAATTGTGCCCTTGCCGGCGACTGCGCGGTGTCGGCACAGGGTCATCGCCCGGTCCCTACAATCGTCCGCGATGAAAACCTACGACGTGCTCGTGCGCGGTTCAGGCATCGTCGGGCAAAGCCTGGCGCTGGCACTGGCGCGACTCGGGCTGCAGATCGCCTTGCGGCCCGACCCGGTGCGCCGCGAGGGCAGCCCCGACATCCGAGCCTATGCGCTCAGCGCCACGTCGGTGGCGCTGCTGCGCAGCCTCAAGGTCTGGGATGCGCTGCCGGCCCATGCCGCCACGCCGGTGCACGACATGCACATCGAGGGCGATTCCGGGGACAGCGTGCTCGAATTCTCGGCCTGGGAGGCGAAGACCGGCGAGCTGGCCCACATCGTCGACGCGGCGGTGCTGGAGCGCGAACTGGCGTCGGCTGTGCGGTTTGCGCCGCATGTGAGCGTGATCAACGACGACGACGTGCAGGCATCGCTCACCGCGCTGTGCGAGGGCAAGGCATCGGGCACGCGCGACAAGCTGGGCATCGGCTTCGAGCGTGTCGCCTACGGTCACCGCGCCATTGCCGCGCGCCTGACCAGCAGCCGCGACCACCAGAACGTCGCGCGCCAGTGGTTTCGCTCCCCCGACGTGCTGGCGTTGCTGCCCTTCGACACGCCGCAGCCGCAGTCTTCGTACGCGCTCGTCTGGTCGCTGCCCGACGAGCGTGCCGAGGTGCTTCTCGCGATGGACGATCGCGCCTTCGAGCAGGCGCTGATGGAGGCGACGGCCGGCGCGGCCGGCGAACTCGCGCTCGCCTCGCCGCGTGCGGCTTGGCCGCTGATGCGCGGCCACGCCAGCGCCGTGTCGGGCGCCGGCTGGGTGCTGCTGGGCGACGCGGCGCACGTGGTGCATCCGCTGGCTGGGCAGGGGCTCAACCTCGGCCTGGCCGACGTGGTGGCGCTGGCGCGGGTGATCGCCGAGCGCGAGCCGTGGCGCGAGCTCGACGACGAGAAGCTGCTGCGTCGCTACGCGCGCGCTCGCCTGGCGCCGACCTGGGCGATGGGCCAGCTGACCGACGGCCTGCTGCAACTTTTTGCACACTCGACACCTGCGGTGCGGGAACTTCGCAACCGCGGCCTGACTCTGGTCAACCACCTTCCCTTCGTCAAGCGCTGGCTCACCGCCAGGGCGCTCGACTCCTGAAAGCTCCGCCCATGGCGACCTCGCTGCAAACCCTCCGCCGCTCGCTGCTCGCCACCCTGTGTGCCGCGGTGCTCATTGCGCCGGCCTTCGCCGACGATGCGGCGATCCGCAAGAACATTGCCGAGCGCCTGCCCGACTTTCCGAAGATCGACGAGATCAGCAAGACGCCGATCCCGGGGCTCTACGAGATCCGCGT
>CAJPFZ010000410.1 GCA_905339355.1 Burkholderiaceae bacterium | reverse complement strand
GCCACGGCGATCGTGAGCGCGATGAGGGCGGCGCCGTAGGCCTGCGCAAGCAGCCGGCCGGGCCAGTGCGGCCCGCCGGCGAGCGCCAGCAGCGCGGAGATGGCGAGCAATGCGACGAACATTCCCGGCACCACATGCCGCACGGATGCCGCCTGCCCATGCTTCTTCATCACAAACGGCTTCCAGTAGCCGTACTGCAGGTATTGGCGAGCCACCTGAGAGAGCGATGCGCGCGGCCGGTACACGCTGCGGATGCGCGACGATTGCCACACGCGCCCGCCTCCCTTCACGATGCGCAGGTTGTGTTCGTCGTCCTGGTTGCGCACCAGTGCTTCGTCGAACCCGCCGAAGCGTTCCAAACTCTCCCGCGGCCAGCTGCCCAGGTAGACGGTGTCGACCGGGCCGTCGTAGTCGAGCCGGCGCGACAACGCACCTCCCGCCACCCAGCGCGACTGGAACGCTGCGGCCACGGCCTGCTGCATCGGCCCCGCCTGCGCGTCCGCTTGTGCATGCCAGGGGCCGCCCACGTTGTCGGCGCCGGTTTCTTCCTGCACGGCCAGGCACTGCGCGACGTAGTCGTCGGCGTATTCGGTGTGAACGTCCATGCGGACGATGAAATCGCCGCGGGAAAGGCACAGCGCCTGGTTCAGGCCCGTTGAGACGATGCGACCCGGGTTGTCGGTCCAGATGACACGCGGGTCGTCTGCGGCCATGCGCACGAGGGCCTCGCGCGTGCCGTCGTCGCTGCGCCCGTCCGCTATCACCAGCTCAAGGCGCCAGCCGGCGGGCAGGCGTTGTCGCAGCACGCCATCGACGAAGGCGTCGATGTAGCGGCGTTCGTTGCGGCACGGCACGATCACCGACACGGTCCGCAGCGGACTCCCGCTCTCAGGGGAATCGACGTTGGGAATCACGCCGCCACCTCGCGCACCAGCGCGGTCCAGCGCTGAAGATGCTCCATCGGGCTGAACACCGCGTGGCTGCGTGCGATGGCAGCGACGGCCATCTGCCGGCGCAGCACAGGCGACTGCAGCAGTTCGACCATCGCACCTGCGAGGCCGGCCACGTCGCCGGCCGGCACCAGACGCCCCGTCTCCGGCGTCAGGATTTCCGCCGGGCCGGTCGGGCAGTCGAAGGCCACCGCCGGCACGCCGAGCGCCTGCGCTTCGAGCAGCGCGAGCGGCATGCCTTCGTAGCGCGACGGCAGCACGAAGACCGCCGCCTCGCGGTAGTGCTCGACGATGTACTGCGTCGGCGCGACCCATTCGACCTGCTGCGCGATGCCCAGGCGTGCCGCGAGCGCCGCGTGTTCTTCGCGCAAGGGGCCGTCGCCGATCACGCGCAGCGTGGCCTCGGGCAGCGTCTTCGCCACCGCCGCCCAGGCCTGCAGCAGCAGGTCGAAACCCTTCTGCGCCACATGCCGGCCGACCGCGAGCACCAGTTGCCGCGACGGCAAGGCCGGCTCATCGCTGCCGAGTCCCGACGCGTTGTGAATGACGATCGTGCGCGGGTTGATCGCCTTGAACTTGGGTTCGTCCGCCGCCGTCAGGCTCACCACCGCCGCAACCTGCGGATAAAGCCGGCGCCGCAGGCCCTGCCACAGCGCCGAACGCGCGGTGAAATGATTGTGGTCGCAGACGATCGTGCGCGAGGCAAAACGCCGGCTCATCAGCAGCGCGGAGCAGGCGGTGGTCAGCCCGTTGAGCACGACCACGTCGGGTTGCTCGTCGTGTGTCAGGCGCGTGAGAGCGCGGCCGGTGCGCCACTGCGTCTTCACCATGCCGAGCGGCCGTCGCCAGCCGGCGTCGGCGGGCTCGGCCGATCGTGCGTCGAAGCCCGCCAGCACCCGAATCCCGTGGCGCACGGGGTAGCGCACTTCCTGCTCCGGTGTGTCGACGCTGCCGATGGCCACCGCCATGCCTTCGTCGCCCGCCAGGTGGTTCGCCAGCCCGCAGACGAAGCGCTCCACGCCGCCGGCGATGTCCAGCCGGTCGCACAGCAGCAGTACACGGATCGGCCGGGTTTCCATCGGTGGCTTCATCGTGGCGTGTTTCCGGCGATCAGCGAATGCACGTCGATGCGCTCGTAGTCGGGCGCGGGAAGCGACAGACCGCTGTCGCGCCACACGCGCCATCGTTCGCGCGCCGCGCGGGCGGCGTCGATGAGACCCAGCTTCACCAGTCGGCGCACGACGACCTGCCGGCCGCCGTCGGGCTGCGGGCTGGCGGCTGCGGCAGCCGAGGGCCCGTGCACCCACTCGTCCTGCGCGTAGTCCGACTGCTGCGGCACCGGCGTGGCGTCGAGTTCGCGCAGCTTGCGCGCGAGCACCAGCATGTACACCTCGTGGCTGTTGCACAGGTTCACGCGCCGCTTCACCTCCATCGGGTTCGCCACGCGCCACCAGTGCAGTCGATCCGCCTTCAGCGCGAACCACAGCCCGCGCAGCTCGAAGCCGTTCTTCGCCTGGTAGAGGTTGAAGAACAACTCGGGCGAGAACTGATAGAAGCCGTGCCCCGACAGGTTGTTGGCCGGCAGCGAATGAAGCACGTGTCCGCCGACGCAGCACAGGTCGACGCAGTTGCGCCACGCGGTCGGGAAGTTGAAGACATGTTCGAGGCAGCCGAAATCGAGCACCGCGTCGTAGCGCGCGAGCGCGGCGCTGTCGCGCGGCCAGGGCTGGTTCATGTCGTGAATGAGCGGCGCGTTTTCGTAGGGCGAGGCATCGACCGAGTCGGCCACGGCCGCGCCGAACCACTGTTGCAGCATCGGCTCGAAGTAGCGCGGAGCGCCAGCGCCGATGACCGGCTCGCGCAGCGGCGGCAGTCGCCGCATCGCACGGTGCTGCTCCAGCGCCCAGTCGTCGATGAACAGCGCCTGCCGGCCGATCGCGATCGTGCGCTCGAAGCTCGCGCCCAGGTCCTGCGCGTGCGCCAGCAGGTTGAGGTTGTGGATGTCGATGCCCATGGGCGCGCTCGCCTCAGACGGTTCGTGCACGCAAGCCGCGCGTCAGCGCGACACCGCCCAGCGCCACCGCGATGACGACGAGCTCGACGCCGACCGCCGTCCACGCCAGGCCGACCGCGCCGGCGGCGCCGCCCCAGGTGGCGGCCACCAGCACGCCGACGACACCGCCGGCGATCACGCAGCTGCGGTAGGCGCTGTCGTAACGGCCACTGCCGAGAATCCAGTAGCCGAGGAACTTCCAGCCGAACAGCAGCGGCAGCAGCCAGGCCAGCACCGCCATCACCGCACGCAGCCGCTCGGCGTCGAGCCCGCCGCCGCTTGGCGCGATGATCGGCTGCAGCAGCGGCCACGCTGCCTGCCCCGCAAGCAGCAGCAGCGCTCCGGCAAGCGCTCCGCCGAGCGCCCAGCGCGCTGCGTAGGTCAGCGCCGCGCGGCCGCTCGTCTTGAACAGCGCCACGATGCGCGGGTAGACGACCGAAAGCACGGGATCAGCGGCACCGAGCACCGCACGTACGATGCGGTCGGCCATGAAGTACAGGCCCAGCTCGGTCTTCGCCATCTGCAGCGACGCCGCCGCCGGCAGCGCGAACGAATAGGCAGCGCCGGCGATCGAGACCGGCATCATCGTCCAGCCCAGGCGCAACCCATCGCCGAGCTGGAGCGGCGCCCACAGCGAGGCGCCGTCATGCGCAACCGCGAGATCCCGTCGAAGCCAGCGCCAGCCGAACAGCGCCAGTGCTGCCGAGGCTGCCAGCTGCAGCAGCAGGTAGGCGAGCACGCTGTACGCGATCCACCACGCGAGCACGAGCAGCGCGGCATAGACCGTCAATTCGACGCGCGCCCAGCGGTTGAGTTGCTGCGTCGCCTGCAGGTACCAGGTTGCCGGCCAGCCGAGCGCGCAGGCGAGCAAGGCGATGGCCGGCCCGTCGATCCAGGGCTGCGCCGACCCGCCGCCGACCCACAGCACCACGGGTACCGTGAGCAGCACGGCCGGAAGGCACAGCACGCAACGCGCGCTGAACACCAGCCGCGCCAGTTGCCAGCGGCGCGGCGCATCCGCCGTCACGGCCAGCCGCGTGGCGGCCGCGAGAAAACCGCCCTCGACGATCATCGACAAGAGGCTGGCCCAGACCAGGACGAAGCTGAGCCGGCCGAACTCCTGCGCCCCCACGCGCGAGGCCACCAGGGGCAGCACCAGCAACGGCAGCAGCAGCCGCACCGCCGCGGCGGCATACACCGGCGGCAGCGAATGCGACAGGCGCGGTGTCGTCTGGCCGGTCATCGGCACAGTGCGGCGCGGCCGCCGGCCCGGTTCATGTCTTCACGTGCAGCCGCGCCGTGTAGTCGACGCGGTGCAGGAACACCGGCTCGGCGCTCGCCGCGAAGTATTCGTCCACCGCTCGGCGCGCGCCATCCCAGTGGCCGTAGTCGTCGATGATCAGCACGCCGTGGCGCGTGAGCAGGGGGTACAGATGCTGCAACTCGTGGCGCGTCGATTCGTACCAGTCGGTGTCCAGGCGCAGCAGCGCGATCGCTGCGGGCAGGCGGCCCGGA
>CAJPFZ010000409.1 GCA_905339355.1 Burkholderiaceae bacterium | reverse complement strand
GGTGTCGATCGCATCCAGTGCCAGCGACCGCCCCGAGCCCTTTGCGCTCACGAAGAAGATCTTGTCGAGTTGCTGCTCCGGGCACGCCTTGAGCAGCGGAAAGATCGTCGCGATGGTCTTGCCGATGCCGGTGGGCGCCTGCGCCATCAGGCACCGCCCCGACCTGGCGGCTTTGAACACCGACTCTGCCAGCGTGCGTTGCCCGCGCCGAAACTCGGCGTGCGGGAAGCGCAGCGCACCGAACGCCCGATCACGCGATGTTCGGTGTGCCATCTCGGCGTTCGCCCAATCCAGGAACGAGTCGCAGAGCCGCTCGAAGAATTGCCGCAGCGACTGCGCCGTGTGTTGTTCAGTGAAGGTCGTCTCTTCCTGCGTGCCGACATCGAAGTAGACGAGCGACACGGTCAGCGCCGACAGGCTCAGCTCGTCGCAGAGGAGCCAGCCATAGACCTTGGCCTGGGCCCAATGGAGATGCCGGTGGTTGGCAGGGATGCGCTCCAGCTCGCCCTTGAATGTCTTGACCTCCTCGACCAGTTGCCGGTCGGGGTCGTAGCCGTCGGCCCGGCCACGAACAACCAGGCGCTTGTAGGTGCTGGCCAAGCGGACCTCCGAGCGATGCGCCTGGCCGCGCCGGCCGGCCACGATCTTGTGGCCGGCGATGCCCTCCTGCGAGGTGGGCGACGGCGTGAACCGAAGGTCGAGGTCGCCCTGCTTGGCGGCGAACTCGCACAGGGCACGAACGGCGACGGTGTAGTTCGGCTCGCCGTTCACGGGGTGCCAGCAAGAACTTCCATGGCGGACTCCTCAGACGCAGTTCGGCCCTTGCTGCGCGAAGCGATGATACTGTATGCACATACAGCTCACACCGTTGAGCCGAAACCGTCCCGGCTTCGCCATGCGGCCTTGAAGAGCGCGTTGAGTTCGGACTGGGGAATCTGCCCCGCCGCATACGACACCGTGCCGTGGTCGCGCAATTCGCGGGCGCTTTGGCGGACGAGACCGAGTGCAGCGCGCGCTATCGACCCGCCGACGCTGATGCGCTTGACTCCCGCATCGATGAGCGCTGTTGCGCTCGACGCCGCCTCGTTCAGGCCGATGACGAGATTGACCGGGCCCGCGATCTCGCGCGCGAGAACCTGCGCACGGGCGACGTCTGCGACGCCGGGCGTGAAGACGCAATCGGCTCCGGCTTCGAGATAACGGTTGGCGCGTTCGATGGCCACGCGCATGCCGACCGCACTTCCGAGCAGCACCGCATCGGTTCGCGCGTTGAGCACGAACGTGCGGCCGGATCGATCGATGGCCTGTCGCGAGGCCGCGATCCGATCTGCAGCGGCATCCACGTCGAGCAGGTGGCCCGTCGCGCGGTCGACGTCCTCGATGTTGCAGCCCGCCGACCCTGCCGCGATGGCGAGCCCGACCGTTTGCGCCACCTCTTCCGGCGTATCGCCATATCCGGCCTCGAGGTCGGCGCTGACCGGCACGGCAACGGCACCGGCGATGCGCCCCACCGCGTCGAGCATCTCCGAGCGCGAGACGGCCAGCTGTGGATCCCGCACGTCGTAGTCGGGTCTTCCGAGAGAGAACGCGATTCCCGCGCTGGTCGTGCCGATCGCTGCGAAACCCTCGCTTGCGAGAACGATGGCCGAGCCGATGTCCCAGGCGTTGGGCATCACGAAGCCGCGTTCAGCACGATGAAGGTCGAGAAAGGCCCGCCCGCGGCCACCCTCGCGACTCATTGACAATTCCATGCACCTGCTCCTCTGACGAAAAGCGCGATCCTCGACCGGCCTCGCGGCTGCGTCAAACTCATAATTCCGATCATCTGCATGAGCTGCTTGCATGGGTGATCGAACCATGGACTCCGACGCGCTGAAGACTTTCCTGACCATTCACCGGCGAGGCGGGATATCCGCCGCGGCGAATTCGCTGGCACGCACGCAATCCGCGATCAGTCGACGGCTTGCGCTGCTGGAAGAGGAGATCGGCATGCCCTTGTTCGAGCGCATCGGTCGCGGGCTCGTGTTGAGCGATGCCGGTGCGGCGCTGCTTCCCTGCGCCGAACGTGTGGTTGCCGCGCTGGACGACGCGCTCGCGGCGGTCGCTGCAACCAAGTCCGGCGGCGCCGGAACCGCTCGCGTCGTGGCCGTCGGCACGCTGGCAGGCGCAAACCTGTCGGCGGCGCTCCGGCGCGTCAAGGCCCGGTTCCCGGGTCTCGACGTGCGGCTCGAGACCGCCACGAGCGCCCAGGTCAGCGCGAAGGTGCGCGCCGGCGAGGCGACGATCGGACTGAGGTATTTCGAAGACCGATCGCGAGACCTCGACTGCAGGGTCGTGCACGAAGAGCGCTTGGTGGTGGCCTGCTCGACCGAGCACCCGCTCGCCGGCAGGCGGGTCAAGTCGCTCACTCGACTGGCAGGTGAACGCTGGCTGTCATTCCCCGTGCAGGAGCGCCGTGGCGAGGCCTTTGCCGCCTCGGTCTTCGCGCACTTCCTCGCGCGCGGCTTCGACCAGATCGACTGGACCGCCATCGACAGCCTCACGGCACAGAAGCGTCTTGTCGAAGGTGGCTTCGGACTCGCGCTGCTGCAAGCCAGCGCGATCGAGGAAGAGCTGGCGCATGGACAGATGGCCATGATTCGCGTTGGCGATCTGGACGCACGAATCCCCGTGGCGGTGCTGCTTCGCCGAGGCGCCTACATCGGCGAAGGCGCGGCCGCCCTGCTTCACGAGATTCACCGGCTCAGGCCGGCGGGCGGGCGTGCCGCCTGACTGTGGGCTGCATTCAAAAGGGCTCGCGCGTTCAGCTGGTGGCGCCCAGCGCGCGCCGGAACGCCAGGCGCTGCGTCGGCATGAGGCCGGCGCTCTGGAACAAGCCGCGCAGCGCAAGATCCTCCGGCGCCACCACTGTCTCGACACGCTCGACCTGCAGCGCTTCGAGGTTGGCGAACAGCTGCGACAGCAGCGCGTGACCAACGCCTCGGCGTGCGTAGCCGGTGTCGACCCCGAGCGTGTCGATCACCGCGACCGGTTCGGCGCGGCCGAAATCGCCGAGGTCGGCGCGTGCCATCAGGTAGCCGACGATCGCACCGTCCAGGCGCGCGGCGAGCGACACGCGGATGCCCGAGTCGCTCATCGTCTCGGCGAAGCGCGCGGCCATGTAGTCGCCGCGGTCGCGGCTGGTGATGCTGCGGTCCACGCGCACCACTTCTCGCAGATCGGCCGGCGTCATCGCGCGCACCTCCGGCTGGTCGAGCACGCGGCGCTCGAAGTCGTTGGCCTCGGGCGCGCCGAAGTCGATCTCCTGCCGCGCCGGCAGGCTGATGGCCGCCTCGGACTCCGGCTCGCTCTTGGCGCGGCCCACCGAGAGCCCGAGGACCTGGCTCGGCGCCAGCTCGAAACCGACGGCGTCGAGCCAGCGCAGCATCTCGGCATCGCGCCAACGGGCGGAGGTCTGCAGTTCGTGCACGCC
>CAJPFZ010000408.1 GCA_905339355.1 Burkholderiaceae bacterium | reverse complement strand
GTGGTCGACATCGGCGCGCTCAACGGGCGCGCGATCTACGTCGACGAGCGCGGCAAGGTGCTCGCCTACAAGATGACCAGCCAGTGCGCCTCGGGCTCGGGCCAGTTCCTCGAGAACATCGCGCGCTACCTGGGCGTCGCGATCGAGGAGATCGGCGCGCTGTCGTGCAGCGCGGCCACGCCGGAGAAGGTGAGCTCGATCTGCGCGGTGCTCGCCGAGACAGACGTCATCAACATGGTGAGCCGGGGCATCGCCACGCCCGACATCCTCAAGGGCATCCACCTGTCGATGGCCTCGCGCATCGTCAAGCTGCTCAAGGTCACCGGCATCAAGGAGGGCACCGCCTTGCTGACCGGTGGTCTCGCGCTCGACATCGGCCTGCTGGCGGCGATCCGCGAGGAGATGGTCAACGAGAAGGTCGGCGTGCAGGCAGCGAGCCACCCGGACTCGATCTACGCCGGCGCGATCGGCGCGGCACTGTGGGGCGCGTTCCGGCATCAGCGGCTCCAGGAGCTGGAAGAGGTTGCCGCGGTTCACTAGGAGACACACAGATGGCCCTGCTCATCACCGACAACTGCACCGCCTGCGACGCCTGCAAGCCGGTGTGCCCCAACGAAGCGATCAGCGTCGGCGACCCGGTCTACGTGATCGATGCGCTGCGTTGCACCGAATGCGTGGGCGCCGAAGACGAGCCGCAATGCAAGCTCGTGTGCCCGGCCGATTGCATCGTGCCGAACCCGGACTTCGCGGAAAGCCCGGAGGAGCTGATGGCGAAGTACGAGGCGCTGCACGGGTGAGGCGCGGCCGCGCTGCGCACGCCGGCCCTCACCGTTCACGCCGTCATCCGGCAAAAGCTCACTGCCGTCCGGAATGTTCATCGCAGCCCACATAGCTCCGTTCGGGCTGAGGTATCGAAGCCAGAACCCGTTCGCCCTGAGGTATCGAAGGGTCGGGCTGAGGTATCGAAGCCCTCGCTCAGTGATGGCGTGAGATGGGCTCGCTTGCCATGATCTCCGTTCGGCCTGCGAGGGACTGCGTGCCATCGTCGAGCGAGGGCTTCGATACCTCAGCCCGAACGGAGTCTCTGGACTGCACCGAATACTCCGGACAGCAGTGGAACGGAGTCTCTGGACTGCGCCGAACACTCCGGACAGAAGTGCGAAAGCCGGGATGACCCTCCACACTCACTCCCACAACGACCGCACCCGCGCCGCGATGTCCACCGGCGCACCGCCCCGCGTCTGCGACGCGCAGCCATCCGCCGTCGAGCCGCCCGCTTGAAGGCGATCGAACTTCTTCGCCACCTCCGGCGGGATGAACCGTGTCAGCGACCCATAGACGTGCCGCGATCCCTGCGCCGATTGCTGCGTGATGTAGAAGCGCTGCGGCACGACCAGTTGCAGGTGCTGCTTGGCGCGCGTCATCGCGACATACAGCAGCCGGCGCTCTTCCTCGATCTCGGCGGCGGTGCCGGTGGAAATGTCGGCCGGCATGCAACCGTCCACCGCGTTGAGTACGTAGACGGCCCGCCACTCCTGGCCCTTGGCCGAATGGATCGTCGACAGGATCAGGTAGTCCTCGTCGCGGTTCGGCTGGCCGGATTCGTCGCTGGTCGCGTCCGGCGGGTCGAGCGTCAGCTCGGTGAGGAAGCGCTCGCGCGAGGCATAACCGGCGGCGATGCGCGCCAGCTGCGCAAGATCGGCCAGGCGCACGGCCGCGTCGTCGTGCAGGCGCTGCAGCTGCGGCTCGTACCAGCGGTTCACGGCGTCCATCTGCGCCGGCCACGCCGCCTGCTCGGCGCGCAGGCCCTCGTAGGTGTCGACGAACTGCGCCCAGTCGGCTGCAGCGCCCGCCGGCACGGCGCAGTTTCGCAACGCCACGACGGGGTCGGCCGACTGCTCCATCGCGTCGAGCACTTTGCGCGCGGTCGCAGGCCCGATGCCGGCCACGAGCTGCGCCACCCGGAAGCCGGCCAGGCGGCTGCGCGGGTTCTCGGCCCAGCGCAGCAGCGAGAGCACATCCTTCACGTGCGAGGCTTCGAGGAACTTGAGCCCGCCGAATTTCACGAAGGGGATGTTGCGCCGGGTCAGCTCGAGTTCCAGCGGCATGCTGTGGCTAGAGGCGCGAAACAGCACCGCCTGCTGCTTGAGCGCGAGGCCGGCTTCGCGCCGGGAGAGCACCTGCTCGGCCACCCAGGTCGCCTGCGCCGCCTCGTCTTCGACAGTCACCAGCGCCGGCTGCTCCGACGACACCTGCTCGCTCCACAGCTGCTTGGTGAAGCGCTGCGCCGCGAGCGCGATGACGGCGTTGGAGGCGTCGAGGATGGGCTGCGTCGAGCGGTAGTTGCGCTCTAGCGTCACCACCCGCGCGGCCGGCTCGAAGGCCTGCGGAAAGTCGAGGATGTTGCGCACGTCGGCGGCGCGAAACGAGTAGATCGACTGCGCGTCATCGCCGACGACCGTGAGCCCGCGGCCGTCGGGCTTCATCGCGAGCAGGATCGCCGCCTGCAGGCGGTTGGTGTCCTGGTACTCGTCGACGAGCACATGCTGGAAACGCTCGCCGACCTCGCGTGCGAGCGCCGGCTCGGCCATCATCTGGGACCAGTACAGCAGCAGGTCGTCGTAGTCGAGCACCTGCTGCTGCTGCTTGTGGTGAACGTAGGCGCGAAACAGCTGCCTGAGCTCGGCCTCCCATTCGCCGCACCACGGATAGGCCGACTGCAGCACCTCGATCAGCGGCGCCTGGCTGTTGACCACGCGCGAATAGATCGCGAGGCAGGTGCCCTTGAGCGGAAAGCGCTTCTTGCTCGCGGCGAAGCCGGCTTCCTGCCGCACCAGGCCCATCAGGTCTTCGGCGTCGGCTCGATCATGGATGGTGAACGACTCGGCCAGGCCGATGCGCCCGGCATAGTCGCGCAGCAGGCGCGCGCCGATGCCGTGGAAGGTGCCGGCCCAGGCGAAGCCCGGTGCCCGCTGCGTGGCGCCGAGCCCGAGCGCCTGGTGCAGCACGCGGCCCACGCGGCGCTCCATCTCGAGCGCCGCGCGGCGCGAGAAGGTCAGCAGCAGCATGCGCTGCGGATCGGCGCCCGCCATCACCAGACGCGCCACGCGCGACGCGAGCGTCATCGTCTTGCCCGAGCCCGCGCCGGCGATCACCAGCAACGGTGCCGAGCGTGCCGGATCGGCGTCGTTGCTGCCGTGCTCGACGGCGGCGCGCTGCTGGTCGTTCAGCGAGGCGAACGGGTCGGGTCGCAGCGCGGGCGCGGCGGGAAGGGCGAGAGCCATCGAGGAGGTGAAATGGGTACGGCGAGGCGAAACCGTACTGTATAGGCATCCAGGGATCGCGCGCCGAGGGAAAACACAGGCGCACTGCACGAACCGGGCATATGCATTGCCCGCCCGCGGGGCGTGGCCGCCTGCGCGGCGCAGGCGGCCCGATGGAAAAAGATCTGATCCAGGTGCTCACGGAGGATCATGCCGTTCTTGGGTGGCTGACCGGGCGCCTGCGCGAGACGACTTCCACCCGGAAGTCGCTGCTGTTCAACGAGTTCGCCCGCGCGCTCGGCGCGCACCAGACGGTGATCGACCAGGTCGTCATTCCGGCGCTCAAGTCCTGCGGCTGGCGAGGCCTCAGCTCCGACGTTCTCGCCGGCCACATGGCGCTCAAGCGCAGCCTCGCCGAACTGCTGACACAGCGCCCCGGCAGCGCGTCGTTCGACGCCGCGCTCGAGTCGGTGCTCCTCGAGATGGGCCTGCAATCGAGCCGCGAGCGCGACAAGTTGTTGCCGCTGTTGCATCGACTCCTGGAAGCCGATCAGCTCGTCATGCTCGCTTATGACGCCGAACTGCAGCTGGCGAAGCTGCTGGGCGATGGCTCGCAGCTGGACGACATCGACAGCGCGCAACCGGCGGACGAGTTGCTGGCCGAGGCGCACGTCGTGCTGGCCAGCCTGCCGGGCACGGCGAAGGACCGCGACAAGCTGCTGTCCTAGCGAAGCTGCTGATCGCCGTTCAGAAGCTTCGCGATGAGCGTCAACGCCACATCCACGTTGTAAGGCTTTCGCAAGAACGCGTCATATTTGCTGAAGTGTGTTCTGACCGCGTCCTCCGGAAGGCTGCTGTTCATCAGGATGCGGATGTCGCGGGTGTCGGCCGATGCGCGCAGGGCAGCGCCCATCTCGGCGCCGTTCATGACTGGCATCATGTAGTCGAGCACGACAAGGTGCGGGCGCACGTCGCGAACGCGCGCGAGCCCCTGCTGGCCGTTGGCGGCACAGAAGGTGCGGTAGCCCTCCTCTTCGAGGATCAGGCTCAGCACTTCGGCGCTGGCCAGCTCGTCGTCGACGACAAGAATGGTCTTCACACGTTGCCTATGACTTCTCGGCATCGCGGGCGGCTCGCGCATCCGCGCCGGCGGGCCTTGGGGGCTCTACTGCTTCCGCGGAAGGGATGACATCGCCATCCGAAGCGTAGATCCCGGCAATCCGTATGCCTCCTGCGCTGAGTTCGAGCGCATGCAGGCCGACACCGTAGTCGCTGTCGCGCATCTTCGTGAGCGAGAGCAGGCGCCTGACCTGCCCCCGGTCTTCGACGAATCGCAGGAACATCAGGTTGTCGACGAAACCCGAGACGCCATTGGGCGCGTAGACCGTGCTGCTGACCACATCGCGTGTCTCCAGCGTCATGACCACCGTCACGCCACGCCGGCGCAGCTCATTGACGAGGCAGGAGAAGAAGCGGTTCGTGCGCTCCGGGTGCACCGCCGATTCGAAGAAGCCCGACAGGCCGTCGATGACCAACCGCTTGACGCCGCGCTCGGCGACCTGTTCCAGCAGGCGGTGGCCCAGTTCGTCGAGCACGTGTTCGCCTTGAGGGTGCCACACGAGCGAGAGTGCGCCGCTCGCTTCCAGGCGTTCGAAGTCGAGCCCGAAGGCACGCGCCTTGACGCGCATTCGCGAGGGCGACTCGAAGAAGCCGAACAGCAGGCCCGGCTCCTCGGGCGAGGAGCGCGCGAGGAAGTGCAGCCCGAGCGTCGTCTTGCCGGTGCCGGTGGAGCCCACCACCACGGTGGCGCTGCCGGCCGGCAGGCCGCGCGCGGCGATCAGCGCGTCGAGCGAGGGCACGCCGGTGCTCAGGCTCGGCCGTGCCTCGAAGCTGTCGGGCGGCCTCGCGAACATCGCCTCAATGCGGGGAAAGACCTCCAGTCCCGCATCGGTGATGTGGAAGGCGTGCTTGCCACGCAGCGAGCCCGCGCCGCGAAACTTGCGGACCTGGATCGAGCGCTCCGCTCGCGCGTCGTGCAGCCGGTCTTCGAGTTCGACGATGCCGTCGACCATCGTGTGCTCGGCGTTCACGCGCTCGGTGAGGCCACTGGTGAGCAGGAATACCGTGCAGCCGTGGAAGACGGCGCTGGTCTGTACCTCGTGGATGAACTTCTTCAGTTCGCGGTCGGTCTCCGCGGCCTCCGTCGCGGCCACCAGACCGTCGAGCACCAGCACGCCGACACGGCGCGCGCGCATTTCGCGGCGCAGCACCGCGACCAATCCCTTGAGCCCGTCGGTCTCGAGGTCGTGGAAGGCGCTCAGGTACGACAGCCGATCCGGGATCGCGGATTCGTCGAAGAAGCCGAGCGTGCGGATGTGCTGCAGCATGCGCGAATGCGATTCCGCGAGCAGCGTCAGGTACACCGCCGAGCCGCCGCCGGCGACGTGGTGGTAGCAGAGCTGGTTGGCGAGGATCGTCTTCCCGCTGCCCGGCAGGCCCTGCAGGATGTAGACGCCCGAGCGGAAGAAGCCGCCGCCGAGCACGCGGTCCAAACCCGGGATGCCGCTGGGCAGGCGCTCCAGCGCCGCCGGCACGGAAGAAGAAGGATTCATTGCGCTTCCTTGAGACGACAGGAACGTCAGGCCGATCGCCCGCGCGGCAGTGTACGCACGAACAATGCACCAACCCGCAAAGGGTGACCTGTCAGCTGCTCTCGCGCACCACCAGCCGGTAGCCCAGGTCGACGTGATCCTCTTGCAGCGGCTGCTTGCGCATCAGCTGTAGCAGCATCCGTGCCGCGCATTCGCCGATCTCCGTGCGCGGCGTGTGCACGGTCGTGAGCGGCGGCCACATCTGGTCGCTGCCGGTGAGGTCGTTGAATCCGGCGACCGCCACTTGCTGCGGCACCTTCACGCCGAGCCGCAGCGCGGCCAGCAGCCCGCCTTGCGCGAGGTCGTCGTTGCAGAAGAAGACGGCATCGGTGTCGGGCCGCGTTCGCAGCAGGTCTTCGAACAGCTGCGCGCCGAGAGCGATCGAGGAGCGTTCGGGGTTCAGCAGTTCGAGCTTCGGGTCGTACACGCCCGCCGCGCGCAGGCAGCGCCGATAGCCTTCGGCGCGCTGCATCACGCGCGGGTCGAGCTGCGCGCCGACGAAGGCGATGCGCCGGCGGCCGCGCTGCAGCAGGTGTTCGGTGATGGCGTGGCCCGCGTCCGCCTGCGAGAAGCCCACGCAATGCACGCCGGGCGCGCTTGTCGTTTCCATCACGTGCACGCAGGGCACGCCGCTGGCGGCGATCAGCTGCCGCGCGCTTTCGCTGCGGTCGAACCCGGTCACGATGAGCCCGGCCGGCCGATGTGCCATGTAGCTTTGCAGCAGCTGCTCTTCTTCCCCCGGGTCGTAGTGGGTCACGCCGATCAGCGTCTGGTAGCCGGCCGGCAGCAGCGTGCGATGCACCGCCTCGAGCAGGTCGACGAACAAGGTGTTGGTGAGCAGCGGGATCAGTACCGCCACATGCGAGCTGCGGCTTGAGGCCAGGGCGCGCGCCGCCGGGTCGGGCACGTAGCCCAGGCGCTGCGCCGCAGCGCGCACCCGCTCCACCAGCTCGGGCGCCACGCTGCGTTCGCCGCGCAGGGCGCGCGACACGGTGATCGGGCTCACCTCGGCGGCACGCGCAACGTCGTTGAGCGTGACCCGGCCGGAGGCGCGCGGTCGGCGTTGCACGGGAAGGATGGACATGCGGGTTATCCCTGATATTGGTGGCGACTCGGCACGCTTAGGATAGCGCTATCCGATGGGCCGGCGCAACAGCATATTCTGCAGGGAGACGAGTGAAACTTGTCGTCTGCAGGTGCCGAAACAGCCCGATTTTTGTTCGCCACTCAGATAGCGCTGTCCTACCCCAAGCCAACTGACCGCCGCAATGAAGTCTCTCGTCGTCATGGGTGTGGCCGGTTGCGGCAAGTCGAGCCTCGCAGAGGCGGTAGCCCATGCCCTGGGCTGGCCGCTGATCGAAGGCGACGACTTCCATGCTGAAGCCAGCAAGGCCAAGATGCGCCAGGGCATTGCCCTCACCGACGCCGATCGGCGCGGCTGGCTCGCGACACTGGCGCATCAGCTCTCGCAGCATGCGGACGGCGCGGTGCTCACGTGCTCGGCCTTGAAGCGCAGCTACCGCGACCAGCTGCGCGCAGGCGCGCCGGGCCTGCGCTTCGCCTACCTCGAGATCAGCGAAGCCGATGCCCGCCAGCGCGTGGCGGCGCGGCCGGCCCACCTGTTTCCCCCCACGCTCGTGGCCAGCCAGTTCGCCACGCTCGAGCCGCCGGTCGGCGAGCCCGGTGTCCTGCGCCTGGACGCGACACGGCCGCTGGGCGAACTCGCGCAGCAGACCCTGCAATGGATGGCGCAACCGAGCGCGGACCACGATTCCGCGGCAGCAACATGAGTACGCACGAACCAGCACCTGCCTCCAGGCTGCAGCGCCTGGTCGAAACCACGATGGCCGTGATGTTGGCGATCATGGCTGGATCGGTGTTCGTCAACGTCGTGCTGCGCTACGGCTTCGGCGGCGGCATTGCGGCCAGCGAAGAGCTGTCGCGCCTGCTGTTCGTCTGGATGGTTTTCCTCGGCGCGACCGCCGCCTACCCGCTCGGCCATCACAGGGCGTTCACCAGCTTGCTGCTCGTTCTGCGCGGGCGCTGGAGCGGCCGGGCGCTCGCGGTGATGACGCGGCTGATCCATGCGCTGGTGCTGCTCGCCTGCGTGCTGGTCGGCTGGGGCGCGTGGCAGCAGGTGATCGTCGGCATGGACAGCACGAGCGTGGTGCTCGGCTACCCGGCCGCGCTGCTGCCGCTGCCGGCCTTCCTGTGCGCAGCGGCGATCGGCGTGATGGCCGCCGTGCAACTGCTGCGCGGCACGCCGATCCGGCTCGTTCACGCCGCCGAGGTGGAGGCCGAATGAGCCGCCCGTCGACCCCCAACCACCCGAGCGCTGTATGAACCAGGCCGCCGTCGCAGGCATCTTCATCGTCGCCATGCTGGGCATCATGGGCATCGGCGTGCCGATGGCCTTTGCGCTGATCCTCACCGGCGCCGCGATGGCCTGGGGCCTGGAGTTCTGGGACACGCAGCTTCTGGCGCAGAACCTGGTGGCCGGCGTCGACAGCTTCCCGCTGCTCGCGGTGCCTTTCTTCATCCTCGCCGGCGAACTGATGAACGCGGGCGGCATCAGCCGCCGCATCATCGCCATGGCGCAGGCCTGGGTCGGCCACATCCGCGGCGGTCTCGGCTTCGTGACCATCGGCGCGGCCATCCTGATGGCGAGCATGTCGGGCTCGGCGCTCGCCGACACGGCTGCGCTCGCGACCATCCTGCTGCCGATGATGCGCAAGCACGGCTACCCGATACACACCTCGGCCGGCCTGATCGCCTCGGGCGGCATCATCGCGCCGATCATTCCGCCGTCGATGCCCTTCGTGATCTACGGCGTCACCACCAACACCTCGATCTCGGCCCTCTTCATCTCGGGCATCGTGCCGGGGCTGATCATGGGCGCGGGACTCGTGCTTGCGTGGAAGCTCGAGATGCGCAAGATCGACCTGCCCGGCGGCACGCCGCTGCCGATGCCCGAGCGACTGCGCTTCACCGGCAAAGCCTTCTGGGCGTTGCTGATGCCGGTCATCATCATCGGCGGCATGAAGAGCGGCTTGTTCACGCCCACCGAGGCCGCCGTCGTGGCCGCTGTGTATGCGCTCGTGATCGCCTTCTTCGTGCATCGCGAGATGAAGCTCGGGGACCTGCACGCGGTGCTCGTGCGCTCGGCCAAGACGACCGCCATCGTGATGTTCCTGTGCGCCGGCGCGCAGGTCGCGTCGTACATGGTCACGCTGGCCGACCTGCCCTCCACGCTCGCGTCGTGGCTCGGCCCGCTGGTCGAGAGCCCGCGCCTGCTGATGGCGGTGATGATGATCGTGCTGATCATCGTGGGCACCGCGCTCGACCTCACGCCGACCATCCTGATCCTCGCGCCGGTGATGCTGCCGATCGCGCAAAAGGCCGGCATCGACCCGGTGTACTTCGGCCTGATGTTCGTGCTCAACGGCGCCATCGGCCTGATCACGCCGCCGGTGGGCACCGTGCTCAATGTCGTGGCCGGCGTGGGCCGGCTGCCGATGCACGAGGTGATCCGCGGCGTGAGCCCGTTCCTCATCGTTTACGCCGTCATCCTGGCGATGTTCACTGCAGTTCCGCAGTTCGTGACCTGGCCGCTGGCCTGGCTGCGCTGATTTCCACCCCCGAAGGAGACTCACATGCAACGACGTTCTCTCACCTGCGCCATCGCGCTCGCACTGCTGGCCGCCGGCGCCGTCCAGGCGCAGGACATCAAGCCGCGGCTGATCCGCTTCGGCTACGGCCTGAACGAACAATCGAATCAGGGCCGCGCCACCAAGGTCTTCGCCGACGAGGTCGACAAGCTCTCGGGCGGCAAGATGAAGATCCGCGCCTTCGGCGCCGCAAGCCTCGGCTCCGACGTGCAGATGCAGCAGGCGCTGATCGGCGGCGCGCAGGAGATGATGGTCGGCTCCACCGCCACGCTCGTGGGCATTACCAAGGAAATGGCGATCTGGGACACGCCCTTCCTGTTCGACAACGCCCAGCAAGCCGACGCCGTGCTCGACGGCCCGGTCGGCGAGAAGGTGAAGGCCAAGCTCGAGGAGAAGGGGCTGGTCGGCCTCGTCTACTGGGAGAACGGTTTTCGCAACCTCACCAACAACAAGCGCGCCGTTGCCAAGCTCGAAGACCTCGACGGCATCAAACTGCGCGTGATGCAGAACAACGTCTTCCTCGACAGCTTCAAGACGCTGGGCGCCAACGCGATTCCGCTGCCGTTCTCCGAACTCTTCAGCGCGCTGGAGACGAAAGCGGTGGACGGCCAGGAGAACCCGTTCAACACCATCTTGTCGAGCAAGTTCTACGAGGTGCAGAAGTACCTCACCGTGACCAACCACGTCTACAGCCCGTGGATCGTGCTCGTGAGCAAGAAGTACTGGGACGGCCTGTCGGCCGCCGAGAAGAAGGTGCTGATGGACGCGGCCAGGAAGAGCCGCGACTTCGAACGCCGTGACACCCGCGAGGAAGCCGCCAAGGCACTCGCCGACCTCAAGGCCAAGGGCATGCAGATCAACGAGCTGTCGCCTGCTGAAGCCGGCAGGATGCGCGACAAGCTGACCCGGGTGAACGCGTCGATCGCGTCCAACGTCGGCATGGACCTGTGGAACGAGACGCAAGCTGCGGTGGCCAAGGCCCGCGCGGCCAAGTAGGCGGCGAGTTCAACGCAGCAGCGCGACCACGAAGGCGATCATCAGGATCGCCGCGACGGCCCACAACCACGGGTTGGCGAGCGCGCCCGACGCGGCCGGGCCGCTCGCCGCGCGTTGGGCCACCTCCGGTGCGGCCTCGGCCGGCTTCGCCTCGGCCGGGCGCAGCCTCGTCTCGAACGCGGTGAAGAAGTCCTCGGCCACCTTGGTGGCCGCCGCGTCGATGAGCCGCGAGCCGATCTGCGCCATCTTGCCGCCGACCTGCGCACGCGCGACGTAGCGCAGGCGCGTGCCGCC
>CAJPFZ010000407.1 GCA_905339355.1 Burkholderiaceae bacterium | reverse complement strand
CTCATAACCCGCCTGCAGGAGCCGCGCGATCTTGTGCGTGATGACGCGCGTCTTGCCCGAGCCCGCGCCGGCCAGCACGAGGCAAGGCCCACCGAGGTGGTGGACGGCTTCGAGCTGGGCGGGATTGAGCGAAGGAGGCGGGGACGACACGGAAGGGGTACGGCGCGGAGCGCGCCATGATAGCCAAGCGAGCCTGGGCCGCGTTTTGCAGCGCATTGCGCTCGATGTGATCGGACGCACGGCGGGGCTGTGGCGTGCGGCGCCGCGCTGCAGAGACTGCGTCGTCGCCGGCGGCCTCCTAGCGCAAACCCTGCCTCCACGTCTCCCCCACGCTCCTGGACCGGGTTGTATTTCGGGCGAAATCCCGTGAAGGAAATCACGAAGCCGACCCATGCGCGCCCTCGTCCCGTCGACGGCCGATCCTCCCCGCCGCGTGCCGCTTCTAAACTGGCTTCCCGCCATGCCTCGTCCCCGCCAGTCATCATGGATCAACTAGGCTTCGCTCCCAACGCCGCACTCGTGACCTCGGTGCTCTTGCTGGTGTCGATGCTGTGGCTTCGGCGCCGCCAGGGGCAGTCGCCGCGCGCGCGCCGCGACGAACGGCTCGACACCGTGCAATCGTGGCCGGCGCAGGTGGTGCGCGTGATGACGCCGCTGCAGCGCAGTGCGTACGAGCTGCTGCGCCAGGCGGTGCCGGGTCATCTGATCCTGGTGCAGACGCCGCTGTCGCAGTTCATGCGCGTGTCCACGCGCTATTCGTACACCGAGTGGTACAAGCGGGCCGGCCGCCTGCGCACGAGCTTCCTGGTGTGCGACCAGCAGTCGAGCGTCATCGCGGCAATCGCGCTGCGATCGACCAACGAGACCGAGCGCGAGCAGGCGCGACACCTGCGACTCGTGCGCGTGCTCGAATCCACCGGCGTGCCGGTCCTGATCTGGACCGAGGCCGCGTTGCCCGACCTCTCTCAGGTGCGCCAGCGTTTCGCCTCGTTGCTGAGCGAACGTGCGCCGTCGGTCTCGGCCGAAGAAGCCGAGAGCTTCGAGCAGCGCAGGCACCTCGCCGGCGGGCCGGAGTCGATGAATGCTGAGTCCACCGACTTCGCCGCATTCGACACCGCGCCGGCGCCGCTCGACGAGGGCGGCAGCGCCGACACCGGGCGCAGCCCGCGCCTCGCTTGATCCGAGCGTCGACGAGGTGAATCGGGCCGCGGCCGTGCGGCATGCGGCTCACGCCGCGTAGCGCTGCCGTGCCAATGCGGCGCCTTCGGCCAGCGCGCGCAGCTTGGCTTCGGCCACGCTGCGGCTCATCGGCGCGAGGCCGCAGTTGGTGCAGGCGATGAGTCGCTCGCGCGAGACGAACTGCAGCGCGCGGCCGATCTCGTCGGCCACCTCTTCGGCGGTCTCGATCTTGTCGCTCGCCACATCGATCACGCCGACCATCACGTCCTTGCCCTGGAGCAGCGACATCAGCACCGGCGGCACGTGCGAGTGGATGCACTCGAGGCTCACCTGGTCGATGCGGCTCGCCGCCAGCGCGGGGAACACCTTCTCGTACTGACGCCACTCGTCGCCCAGCGTGCGCTTCCAGTCGATGTTGGCCGCGATGCCGTAGCCGTAGCAGATGTGCACCGCCGTCGTACAGCGAAGGCCCTGGGCGGCGCGTTCGAGCGCCTTCACGCCCCAGTCGGCCGCTTCCTCGAGGTAGACGTTGAACGCCGGCTCGTCGAACTGGATCACGTCGACGCCGTCGGCCTGCAGCGCCAGCGCCTCCTGGTTGAGCAGCTCGGCAAAGGCAAACGCGAGCTTCACGCGGTCGCCGTAGAAGCGGTCGGCCACCGTGTCGACGATGGTCATCGGGCCGGGCAGCGTGAACTTGATGCGGCGCGCCGTGTGCGCGCGCAGGAAGCGTGCTTCGGTTTCGTGCACGCGGCCGGCGAGCGAGAGCGCGCCGACCACCTGCGGCACCATCGCCTTGTAGCGATCGCGGCGGATGCCCATCTCCACCTTGTGCTCGAAGTCGATGCCCTGCACACGTTCGAGGAAGCCGTGCACGAAGTGCTGGCGCGACTGCTCGCCGTCGCCGATCACGTCGAGCCCGGCGTCCTCCTGCTGCTTGATCCACAGCAGCGTCGCGTCGAGCTTGGCCTGCGCGAGTTCGTCGCCGGCGAGCTTCCAGGTCGGCCAGAGCTTCTCGGTTTCGGCGAGCCAGGCAGGCTTGGGCAGGCTGCCGGCAATGGCGGTGTCGAACATGGTCGCTCCTCGGATGGGCTCACCAGCGTAGCGCCCGACGCGTCGGACGTCACTCCGGGCCGACCCACGCAGCGCGCGCCCTGCGAACGATGCGCCGGTTGCGGCGGCGATACTCCGCGTCGATGCAAGCGATCCTCGCCGTCACGGTCCCCTTCTTCGCGCTCGTGCTGTTCGGCTATCTGGCCGCCCAGCGGCAGGTGCTGCCGGAAGCGGCAATCCCCGGCCTCAACGCCTACGTGCTGTTTTTCGCGCTGCCGTGCATGCTGTTTCGCTTCGGCTCGAGCATGCCGTTCGACGAGCTGATCGACCCGGTGCTGATCGGCATCTACGCGATCGGTGCCCTGCTGCTGGTGTTCTTCACGGTCGCCGCGACCTGGCGGCAGCCCGGCGCCGCGCGCGGCGTCGATCTGAAGAACGCGGCCTTCGGTGCGCTCGTCGCCGCCTTCCCGAACACCGGCTTCATGGGCGTGCCGCTGCTGGTGGCATTGTTCGGCGACCGCGCAGCGGGCCCCGTGATCGGCACCATCCTGACCGATCTCATCATGACCAGCACGCTGTGCATCGCGATCGCGCAGTCGCACCAGGCGACCGGCGAGCCGGGGCCGTCGCATCCGCTCGCCTCGATCAGCCGCTCGCTGCGCGGCGCGCTGACCAACCCGCTGCCATGGGCCATCGCGCTCGGTGCTGTCTTCGGCGCGAGCGGTCTGGCCTTGCCCGGGCCCGTGTCGCAGATCGTCAAGATGCTCGGCGACTCGGCCACGCCGGTCGCGCTGTTCACCATCGGCGCCGTGCTGTGGCGCGCGGGCCAGCATGCGCACAGCCGCACTCCCGTGCGCGAGTACCTGCCGGTGGCGCTGTTCAAGCTGCTGATCCATCCGCTGCTGGTGCTGAGCCTGGGGCTGCTGGCGCGCCGCGCGGGTTTGCCGGTGTCCGGCTTCGGCCTGACGGTGCTCGTGCTCGCCGCCGCGCTGCCGAGCGCCAGCAACGTCTCGCTGCTGGCCGAGCGCTACGGCGCCGACAACGGGCGCGTGGCGCGCATCATCATGGCGAGCACCGTGCTCGCCTTCGCCAGCTTCTCGCTGCTCGCCTGGCTGCTCGGCGGCGGCATGGACGTTTGATGTCGGAACGACGTCAAATCGCCAGCGGATCCACGTCCACCGCCCAACGCAGGATGCGCTGCTCGGCTTCCTTGCGTTCGCCGCGCAGCTGGTGCAACGACGGCAGCCAGCTCGCAAGGAAGCGCTGCAAAGCCACGCGCGACGCCGACTCGACCAGCATCTGCATGCGCTCCACGTCGGCCACGCGCGCCACGCCGAGCGGCACCGGCGGATAGACCGACACCGTATCTGCGCCCGGCAGTGTGGCCGCGACCTCGGCCGCGGCCCGCAAGAAGTCGCGTGCCGCCTCCGCCGTGCGCGCATCGGCGCGCAGCATCGCGAGGTGCGAGTACGGCGGCAGCCCGGCCGACTCGCGCTCCTTGAGCTGGCTGGCGGCGAAGGCCTCGAAGTCGTGGCGGCGCAGCGCCGCATAGAGCGCGTGCTGCGGGTGCCAGGTCTGCACCCACATCTCGCTGCGTGCCGCATGTTCGGCGTCGCGCCCGGCGCGGCCCGCCGCCTGCATCAGCAAGGCGAACAGACGCTCGGGCGCGCGGAAGTCGCTGCTGAACAAGGACGTGTCCGGGTTGACGGCGGCCACCAGCGTGATGCGGCGGAAGTCATGGCCCTTGGTCACCATCTGCGTGCCCACCAGCACGTCGACCTCGCCGGCGTGCACAGCGCCGAGCTGCGCTTCGAGCGAGCCTTTGAGGCGGGTCGAGTCGGCGTCGATTCGTGCGATGCGCGCCGGCGTGCCGTCGGGCCGGCGCAGCAGCTCGGCGAGCTGCTCTTCGAGCCGTTCGGTGCCGCGGCCGATCGGCGCAATGTCGAGGTTGCCGCAGTCGGGGCAGGCGCGCGGCACCCGTTCGGTGAAACCGCAGTGGTGGCAGCGCAGCGTGCGGTCGAGCTTGTGGAACACGCGCCAGGCACTGCAGTGGGCGCAGGCGCTCTTCCAGCCGCAATCGCCGCAATGCAGCACCGGCGCATAGCCGCGGCGGTTCAGAAACACCAGGCTTTGCTCGCCCCGCTCGACGCGTTGCTGCAAGGCGGCGAGCAGCGGCGGCGACAAGGCCGTCGTCACCCCCTTGGCCTTGGGCAGCTGGTTCATGTCGACCAGCCGCACCTGCGGCAGCACGCCCCCGCCGATGCGCGCGGGCAGCGCCAGGCGCAAGTAGCGCCCTTCGTTGGCGCGCTGCCAGCTCTCGAGCGAGGGCGTTGCCGAGCCGAGCAGCACCGGCAGCTTCTCCAGCTTGCCGCGGTAGACGGCCAGGTCGCGCGCCGAGTAGCGCGCGCCTTCCTGCTGCTTGTACGAGGGGTCGTGTTCCTCGTCGACGACGATGAGGCCGAGCCGTGGCATCGAGGCGAAAACCGCCAGGCGCGTGCCGAGCACCAGGTCCGCGAGGCCCAGGTGCGCCGCCAGCCAGTGGCGCAGACGCTGCGCCGGCGTGAGCGCGCTGTGCAGCGAGACGATCCGACGGCCGGCGAAGCGCTCGGCAAAGCGCGCCTCGAGCTGCGGCGTCAGGTTGATCTCGGGCACCAGCACCAACGCCTGCCTGCCGCCGGCGAGCGCCTGTTCGGCCGCGCGCAGGTAGACCTCGGTCTTGCCGCTGCCGGTGACGCCGTGCAGCAGCACCGTGGGCGGCGCAGAAGCATCCGAGCCGCTGGCCAGCCGCTCCAGCACCGCCGCCTGGTCAGCGCTCAGGTCCGGCCGCGGAGGCTGCGTCGGCGGTGCGGCGTCGGCGGCCCAGCGCTTGTTCAGCTTGGCGATGCGGTTGGCGATCTGGGCGTCGTCGAGCTTGCGCAGCTCGGGCGGAAGCACCGACAGGGCCACCTCGCCGACGCCGCGCTGATAGTAGGCGGCGCTGAAATCGACCAGCTCGCACCAGGCCGCCCCGAGCGGGGGCAGCGCCACGTGCACCGCCCCGACACCGCGCAGCGCGGCAGACACTTCGCCTTGCGCCGGCCCCGGCCAGACGATCCCCGTCACCTCGCGCCGCCCGAGCGGTACCCTCACCATCGTGCCCGGAGGGAGTGCTTGCTCGCTTTCGTAATCGAGGGGCGCGCCCAGCCCCGAGTGCTGAGGCGTTTCCACCGCGACGCGCAGACGTTTTTTCACAGAATCCGGTTAAGCCTGAAATTTCTACAGTAGAACTGACAGTGTTTGTGAAGGATCGTTCGTAAGTCGTTGATTCGATTGAGCTTTCAACTCTGTCCACGCCAGCTGTGGATAACTTTGTGGGCAAGCTGCACAAAGCTGCGCTAAATGCTTGATTCGCCGACCCGCGGGCTGGCCTGCACGCTTTCGCAGCAGCGAAGCCCCCTCAATGGAATCAACGACTTACGTGGCGTTGGTAGAAACCGCATGTTGCGACGCACAAGCCCGGCAGCGCGTGTCTCGCGTACGTTGTTTTGGGGATAAGTCAAGCCCTGAGCGTGCATTCATCGAAAAAAATCACGCCAATCCCACGTCCGCTCAACGTCGGTGCGATGCGCGTTCAACTCGCGGCGAGTGCCGATTGCGCGACATCATCCGACGGGCTCAGTGCGCGGCGCGCAAGCGCCTGGAATGGCTGTGGACACTGTCCACCAGCACCTGCACATGCTCGGGCGGGGTGTGCTGGCTGATCCCGTGCCCCAGGTTGAAGACGTGGCCGGCCGTGCTCCCGTCGGGATTGGCCGGCGCGCCGAAGCTCTCCAGCGTGTGCCGAACCTCGGCATCGATCTGCGCCGGCTCGGCGAACAGGACGTTGGGGTCGAGGTTGCCTTGCAACGCGACCTGCGTGCCGACTCGCCGGCGCGCCGAGCCGAGGTTAACCGTCCAGTCCAGGCCCAGCACGTCGGGGCCGGTGGCCGCCATCTCTTCGAGCCACAAGCCGCCACCCTTGGTGAAGACGATGTGGGGAATGCGGGCGCCGTCATGTTCGCGCTTGAGCTGGCGCAGCACGCGCTCGGTGTAGGCGAGGCTGAACTGCTGGAACGCGCCGTCGGCGAGCACGCCGCCCCAGCTGTCGAAGATCATCACCGCCTGTGCGCCGGCCTCGATCTGCGTGTTCAGGTAGGTGGCCACGGCGTCTGCATTGATCGCGAGGATGCGGTGCATCAGGTCGGGGCGCGCGTAGAGCATGGTCTTCACGAGGCGGTAGTCGTCCGAGCCGGCGCCTTCGACCATGTAGCAGGCGAGCGTCCACGGGCTGCCGGAAAAGCCGATCAGGGGCACGCGGCCGTTCAGCGCGCGGCGGATCGAGGTGACCGCGTCGAAGACGTAGCGCAGCTTGTCCATGTCGGGCACGGCGAGCTTCGCCACCGCCGCCTCGTGGCGCACGGGCGACGCGAAGCGCGGGCCTTCGCCGAGCGCGAAGCTCAGCCCGAGGCCCATCGCATCCGGCACGGTCAGGATGTCTGAAAAGAGGATCGCCGCGTCGAGCGCGTAGCGCGCGAGCGGCTGCAAGGTGACTTCGGTGGCGTAGTCGGTGTTCGTCGCCAGCCCCATGAAG
>CAJPFZ010000406.1 GCA_905339355.1 Burkholderiaceae bacterium | reverse complement strand
CCAGTGCAGGAACTGCGGCACGTACCACAGCAGCAGGCCGCCGACGATCAGCGTCGACAGCGAAGTGCGCCAGTCGCCGAACAGGTTGGCCCGTACCCAGGCGATGGGGCCTTCGGTGTTCACCGGCGCGGGGCGCGGCGGAATCGGCGCAAAAAGCTGTGCGTCTCTCATCTCGGCGTTCCACTGGACTGCGCTCCAAGCGGCCGCCGCGGATCCGGCTTTGCCGGGCCGCTGGCGGCGCCCCCTTGAGGGGGAGCGCCGAAGGCGCTTCGGGGGTGGGTCATCACCGTTCCTTGATCGCGGCGCGCGCGTTGTACCAGTTCATCAGCGCCGAGGTGAGCAGCGAGGTCGTGAGGTACACGAGCATGATGATGGAGATGCACTCGACCGCGCGGCCGGTCTGGTTCAACGCGGTGTTGGCGATGGACACCACGTCGGGGTAGCCGATCGCGACCGCGAGCGACGAGTTCTTCGTGAGGTTCAGGTACTGGTTGGTCAGCGGCGGGATGATCACGCGCAGCGCTTGCGGCAGCATCACCAGCCGCATCTCCTGCTGGCGGTTCAGGCCCAGCGCCGCGGCGGCCTCCGCCTGCCCGCCGGAGACCGACTGGATGCCCGCGCGCACCACCTCGGCAACGAAGGCCGCGGTGTACATCGTCAGGCCCAGCAGCACCGCCATGAACTCGGGTGTCAGCGCCGCACCGCCCTCGATCGCGTAGTCGCCCTTGAACGGCATCTCGAAAGCAGCCGGCGCGCCGCCAGCCAGCCAGCCGAGTACGCCCGCGAGCAAAGCGATGCCTATCGGCGCCAGCACCATGCTGCGCGCCACGCCGGTCGCTTCGAAGCGCCGGATGACCCAGCGCCGATAAAGCGCGGCCAGCACGATGCCGACAGCCAAGCCCGCGGCCATGAAACCATGCCCCGGCGCCCACACCGGCATCGGCACGTTGAACCCGCCCTTGCTGAGGAACACCGGGCCGACCTGCCAGGCCTCGTACGAGGCGGGCAGCAGCTCGGTCATCAGCAGGTACCACATCAGGAGCTGCAGCAGCACCGGGATGTTGCGGAAGAACTCGACATAGGCGTAGCACAGCCCGCGCACGAGTGCATTGCGCGAGAAGCGGCCCACGCCGAGCATGGTGCCGAGCAGCGTCGTCAGCACGATGCCGATCAGCGCCACGCGCAGCGTGTTCGCGAGGCCTACGCCAAAGGCCTTCCAATAGGCGTCGGCCGAGTCGAAGGGGATCGGGCTCTCGCCGATGTCGAAGCCCGCCGGCTGCGCGAGGAAGTCGAAGCCGCTCTGGATGCCGCGCAGCCGCATGTTCTGCACGGTGTTGTGCGCGAGGAACCACAGCACCAGCGCGATCAGCGCGAGCGCGATCACCTGATAGACCAGGCCCCGGAAAGCCCGGCTGCGCCAGGACCAGCTCTTCTTCTTGGGTGGCGAGGATGAGGTCATCACGATGCACGCCGCGGTGGCGCGTGCCGGCTGGGATTCATCGCGCCGGCGCGGCGCCCGGCCGCTGCAGGCAGGGCGGGCGCCGCGAGCCGCTTCATCAGCGGCCGATCAGCGGATCGGCATCGGGTAGACGACCCCGCCCTTGTTCCACAAATTGTTGAGCCCGCGCGGAATGCCCAGCGCCGACTTCGGGCCCACATTGCGCTCGAAGATCTCGCCGTAGTTGCCGGTCGCCTTGATGGCGCGGGCAAGCCAGGCCTTGTCGAGGCCGAGCAGCTTGCCGGTGTCTTCGTTGGTGCCGAGCATGCGCTGGATGACCGGGTCGGTGCTCGAGGCCATCTGGTCGACGTTGCCCTGCGTCACGCCGTACTCCTCGGCTTCCTGCAGGCCGGTGATGACCCACTTGACGATGCCGAACCACTCGTCGTCGCCGCGGCGCACCATCGGCCCGAGCGGCTCCTTGGAGATCAGCTCCGGCAGGATCACGTGCTCGGCCGGGTTCTTGGCCTCCTTGTTGCGCACCGAGGCGAGGCCCGAGGCGTCGGTGGTGTAGGCGATGCAGCGGCCTGCGAAGTAGGCTCCGGTGGCCGCTTCAACCTTCTCGAACACCACCGGCTTGATCGCCAGCCCGTTGGCCTTGGAGTAGTCGGTCAGGTTCTTCTCGGTGGTGGTGCCCGATTGCACGCACACCGTCTGGTTCTTCAGCTGCTTGGCGCTCTTGATCTTGCTCTTGGTCGGCACCATGAAGCCCTGGCCGTCGAAGTAGGTGACGACCGTCATGTGCAGGCCGAGCGAGGCGTCGCGTGTCAGCGTGAAGGTGGTATTGCGCGACAGCAGGTCGACCTCGCCCGATTGCAGCGCGGTGAAGCGCTGCTGCGCGTTCAGCGGCACGTACTTGACTTTCTCGGGGTCGCTCAGCACGGCCGCGGCGATGGCGCGGCACATGTCGACGTCGAGACCCGACCACTTGCCGTTCGAATCGGCTTGCGAGAAACCTGCCAGGCCGGTGTTGACACCGCACACCACCTGACCGCGCGACTTGATCGCGTCGAGCGTCTTGCCGGCGTAAGCCGGGAACGAGACGGCAGCGCCGGCGGCGACGAAGGCGGCGACGGCCAGTTTTTGGACTCGATGGAACATGTGTCTTCTCCTGAAGGATGCAGCTGACGAGCTGACGAACGCGGATTCTAGGAAGCCCTCACGTCACGACAAGTCGGTACACACCCTTGGGCGCTCTTGTCAATGCTGAAGGATCTTGGAGAGGAACTCCTTGGCGCGCGGCGTGCGTGCCTCGGGGTTGCCGAAGAAGTCGTCGCGGGTGCAGTCCTCGACGATCTTGCCCTGGTCCATGAAGATCACGCGGTGGCTGACCTTGCGCGCGAAGCCCATCTCGTGCGTGACCACCATCATCGTCATGCCTTCCTTGGCCAGCAGCACCATCACGTCGAGCACCTCGCCGACCATCTCGGGGTCGAGCGCGGAGGTCGGCTCGTCGAACAGCATCACGATCGGGTCCATCGACAGCGCACGCGCGATCGCCACGCGCTGCTGCTGGCCCCCCGAGAGCTGGCCGGGGAACTTGTCCTTGTGCGCCATCAGTCCGACCCGATCGAGCATCTTCAGCCCGCGCGCGCGGGCCTCGTCCTGGCTGCGGTTGAGCACCTTGATCTGCGCCAGCGTCAGGTTCTCGGTCACGCTCAGGTGCGGGAACAGCTCGAAATGCTGGAACACCATGCCGACGCGGCTTCGCAGTCTGGGCAGGTTGGTCTTGGGGTCGGAGATCGAGATGCCGTCGACCACGATGTCGCCCTTCTGGAAAGGCTCCAGCGCGTTCACCGTCTTGATCAGCGTCGACTTGCCCGAGCCCGAGGGCCCGCAGACGACGACCACCTCGCCCTTCTTGATGGTCGTCGTGCAATCGGTCAGCACCTGGAAGCTGCCGTACCACTTGGAAACGTTCTTGATGTCGATCATGGTGGTGGATGGCTCAGCGAATGATCTGGATTCTCTTCTGCAGCCGGCGCACGAGCATCGACAGGCTGAAGCAGATGACGAAGTAGACAGCAGCCGCGAGCAGGTAGCTTTCCACCGGGCGGTTCATGTTCTTCGCCGTCAGGTCGAAACCCTTCAGCAGGTCGTACGCGCCGATCGCGTAGACGAGCGAAGTATCCTGGAACAGGATGATGGTCTGCGTGAGCAGCACCGGCAGCATGTTGCGAAAGGCCTGCGGCAGCACCACGAGCTGCATGCACTGCTTGTAGGTCATGCCCACCGCGTAGCCGGCATACACCTGCCCCTTGGGCACCGACTGGATGCCCGCGCGCATGATCTCCGAGTAGTACGCCGCCTCGAACAGCGTGAACGTCACGATGGCCGAGATCTCGGCGCGGTAGTTCAGGCCGTAGCTGCCGCCCACCGCCGAATAGAAGCCGCCGGGGATCAGAAGGAAGAACCACAGGATCACCATCACGAGCGGGATAGAGCGCATCGTGTTGACGTAGGCCGCGGCGGGCGTGACGAGCCACGCCTTGCCCGACAGCCGCATCAGCGCGAGCAGCGTGCCGAGGATGATGCCGCCGATCATCGCGACCAGCGTCAGCTGCACCGAGAAGAGGAAACCCTTGACGATGAAGCTCTGGATCACCGACCAGTTGAAGAAGCCGAAGTCGAGCGCTGCGATCACTTGCCACCCCCGATCATGCCGGGTACCTGCACGCGGTTCTCGATGAACAGCGCCAGCCGGTTGATGGCGAAGGCGGAGATGAAGTAGAGCCCCGTGACGGCAAGATAGACCTCGATGCCGCGCGAGGTTTCCTCCTGCGCTTGCATCGCGAACATCGTCAGCTCGGCGATCGACACTGCAAACGCCACCGACGAGTTCTTGACGATGTTCATCGACTCCGAGGTGAGCGGCGGCACGACGATGCGAAACGCCATCGGCAGCAGCACGTAGCGGTAGGTCTGCGGCAGCGTGAGGCCCATCGCGAGGCCGGCGTAGCGCTGGCCGCGGGGCAGCGCCTGGATGCCGGCCTTAACCTGCTCGGAGATGCGCGCCGAAGTGAAGAACCCGAGCGCGAACACCACCAGCATGAAGCTCGGCACGGCGCGCAGGCCGAGGAAGATCGACGGCAGCACGTGGTACCAGAGAAACAGCTGGACCAGCAGCGGAATGTTGCGGAACAACTCGGTCCAGGCGCTGCCCAGCAGCACGAGTCCGCGGTTCGGCACGGTGCGCAAGATGCCCATCAGCGAGCCCACGATCAGCGCCACGACCAGCGCGCACGCCGCCACCGAGAGCGTCCAGCCCCAGGCCGACATCATCCATTCGAGGTAGGTCTCCCCTCCCCCGGTGTCCTGCAGGAAGACCTGCCAGTCCCAATTGCTGCCCAACACTTGCTCCGATTGTTCTTGGGGCGGGCCCCAGAGGCGAAGGTCGCAGCCCTCACCCTAGCCCTCTCTCAGAGGGAGAGGGGACGAGAGCTGTCCTCACCCGTTCAGGACTCCAGCGCATTGCCCCCTCTCCCTCTGGGAGAGGGCCGGGGTGAGGGCCGCGGCCGCTGAAGTCCCGCTTGCTCGCGCCTTACTTCTTGGCGAACTCTTCCATCGGCTTGTCGTTCGGGTTCGCCCAGGCGTCCTTGGTCGCGCCGGACAGCGCCAGGCCCACCTTGGTGTTGGTCGGCGGGATCGGCTGCATGAACCACTTGTCGTAGATCTTGGCCAGCTCGCCGGTCTTGATCATGTTCTTGATGCTGTCGTCGACCGCCTTCTTGAAAGCCGGGTCGTCCTTTCGCAGCATGCAGGCGATCGGCTCGACCGACAGCACCTCGCCGACGATGCGGAAGTCGGCCGGGTTCTTGGACTTGGAGATGTTGCCGGCGAGGATCTGGCCGTCCATCACGAACGCATCGGCGCGGCCCGATTCGAGCAGCAGGAAGCTGTCGGCGTGGTCCTTGCCATACAGCTCCTTGAAGTCGACGTTGTTGGCGCGCTCGTGCTTGCGCAGCGTCTGCACGGAGGTGGTGCCGGTGGTGGTGGCCACCGTCTTGCCGGTCAGGTCCTTGATCGAGTTGATGCCCGAGTTGACCCGGGTGGCGATGCGCACCTCTTCCATGTAGGTCGTCATCGCGAAGGCGACGTCCTTCTGGCGGGCGAGGTTGTTGGTGGTCGAGCCGCACTCGAGGTCCACGGTGCCGTTTTGCACCAGCGGGATGCGGTTCTGCGACGTCACCGCCTGCCACTTCACGTCGAGCTTGGGCAGCGCGAGCTGCTTCTGCAGATCGGCTGCGATGCGCTGCGCCATCTCGGTGTGAAAGCCCGCGTACTTGCCGTCGCCGAGCGTATAGGACAGGGCACCCGAGGACTCGCGCGCACCCAGCGTGATGGTTGCGGTGTCCTTGATCTTCTTCAGCGTGTCGGCTTGCACGGCACCCACGGCCAGCACGGCGGCAAGGGCGAACATCGTCTTCTTCATCGGGAGAATCCTTCAGTGGTTTCGGAATGGTTCAACGGGAACGGCAACGGAATCGTTCGGGGGCGGCCCGCGCAAGTGCGCGCGGACCCCCTCAGTAAGGCACCTGGTCGGTAGGGTACTTCCAGAAGTCCTTCAGCAGATAGTTCATCGGCAGGTTGAGCGCGGTGTTCTGCGGCGGGATGGGCTTGAGGAACCACTTCTCGTAGATGGCATGCGCTTCGCGGCTGTGGATCAGCCGCTTCATTTCGTCGTCGACGATTTTCTTGAACTCGGGGTCGTCCTTGGGCAGCATGATCGCCAGCGGCTCGATGGTCAGGAACTTGCCGATCACCTTGAGCTTGGTCGGGTCGGCGCGGCCAGCGATCAGGCCGTACAGCAGCACGTCGTCCATCGCGAAGCCGTCGGCCGCGCCCTGCTCCACCATCTCGACGGCCTTCGCATGGTCGGGCGCCTCCAGCAGCGTGATCCCCAGCAGGCGCTCGCGGTTGGCCTGGTCGATCGCCTTCAGCGGCGTCGTGCCCTTGGTCGAGACCAGCTTCTTGCCTTCGAATTGCGACAGATCCTCGATCGGGCTGTCGCCGCGCACCATGTAGCGCGCACCGGTGATGTAGTGCGGCACGGTGAACGCCACCTTCTGCCGGCGCTCGGCGTTGTTGGTGGTGGAGCCGCACTCCAGGTCGGCCTTGCCCTCGGCAATGGCGGCGATGCGATTGGCCGGCGTCACCTGCAGGTACTCGGTCGCCAGGGCCTTGAGTTCGAGCTTCTTGCGCACCGCCTCGCCCACCTTCAGGCACAACTCGACGGCATAGCCCACGGGCTTCTTGTCGGCCAGCACGTAGGAGAACGGCACCGACGATTCGCGGTGGGCGATGACGATCTTGCCGCTTTGCCTGATGCGTTCGAGCACCGTGCCGGCCAGCACGGGCGCAGTCAGGGCGAGGCCGATGATCGCGGCGAGCGCGCGACGCGCAGAGAGGGTGCACTGCATGATGGTTCCCGAACGACGTGCGTGAGATGTGAGGCCTGGGTTCCAGGCCGGTGCCAACGCTCATCCGGCGACCCGCGGCCATTTCGATCCGGTGAAGGATTCGCGGTCCGTGTCGCTCGGCGTGTTGGGCGCGGACTGTACGTTCGCCCGCCCCGACCCGTCCAATGCTCATTCCCGGCGCCGCTATGCGTTCGGTGCATAGCGGTTCAGGGTTAACCAGTAGCGCCGTCTCGCAAGTAGTCCCAAAGCGCCTGCGCGCCGGGCTTGATGTGGCGGGCGACTTCCGGACGCTCGCGGTAGATGCGCACCTCCATCGTCACTTCGCAGCTGCCCGGCGCGGCGGCACGCACCAGGCGCCGGCTCTTGAGTTCCTTCTTCACCGAGCTGCCGGGCAAGAAGGCGAGCCCGTGGCCCTCGATCGCCATCGCCTTCAGGCCTTCGGCCATGTCGGTCTCGTAAATCGGATCGAGGTGGAGCGGCGCAGGCGAGTGCTTGACGATCTGCTCGACCAGGCGACCGAGGTAAGCGCCGGAGGCGTAGCTCAGGAAAGGCACCTTGCCGCCCGACGTGGACGGCAGCTGGAACATCGGCTGGCCATCCTTGTCGGCCTTGGCGTAGGGCGCCAGCGACTCGTGGCCGAGGCTCAGCATCTCGTACCGTTCGGGGCTCAGCTGCAGCGGCTGCGACGGGTGGTGGTAGGCAATGAGCAGGTCGCAACCCCCTTCAGTGAGCTGCATCACCGCGTCGTGCACGTTCATCGCAATGAGCCGGCTCTTGACCGCGCCGAAGCGGCTGCGCAGCTCCATCACCCAGTGCGGGAAGAAGGTGAACGCGAGCGAATGCGGCACCGCGAATTCGATCATGTCCTGCCCCGCCACCTGGTGACCGCGCATCATGTTGCGCGTGGCCTGCAGGTTGCCCAGAATCTCCAGCGCCTGCGAGTGGAAGGTTTCGCCGGCGGGCGTGAGCCGCGTCGGGTAGGACGAGCGGTCGACCAGATCGAGCCCGGCCCAGGCCTCGAGCGCCTGGATGCGGCGCGAAAACGCCGGCTGCGTCACGTGGCGCAGCTGCGCCGAGCGCGAGAAGCTGCGCGTCTCGGCCAGGCTCACGAAGTCTTCAAGCCACTTGGTCTCCATGGCCGAGGAGTGTATCGACGGCGTTGCGGCGGGCTGCTTGCAGGTGAGCGCCAGAGGCGGCGTTCGCTGCGCAGCGCCAGCACGTCGCACAAACAAGAAACCCCGCCGCAGCGGGGTTCCTCGTGATCCGCGGGAGGGGTATCAGGCGGAGGGCTGCGCGGCCTTGCGGCGGCGCGCCATGAAGCCCACGACGCCCAGGCCGGCGAGCATCAGCGCATAGGTCTCCGGCTCCGGAATGGCCGGGTTGATCACCTGGCCGGAGATGTTGAAGATGCCGTTCAGGCTGTTGTTGTACGGCGTCCATTCGGCCGTCGGGTTGGCGATCGGCACGTACGTGAACTGGTAGTCACCCGCGGCCAGGCCGTTGAAGGTGGCACCTTGCCAGTGGTCGGCCGGGCCACAAGCCGGGCACAGAGTCGTCAGCCACGTGGTTTCGGATCCGACCAGCGGCCCGTCGACGTTCAGCGGCGTCGACACGTAGAAGTTGGTCACGCCGTCGATCAAGCCGGCCGGCTTGAAGGCGACGCCCGTTCCGGTGAGCAGGGTGAACGGCACGGTCGTGGATGCAAACGGGTTGCCGTTCACGCCGACGAGGTTCAGGCTGCCTTCGAGGTGGTGGCCACCGTGGCTGTAGGTTCCCAGCCACACCGTCACCGAGCCGGGGCCGGCGTTGGCATAGCCGATCGAGTGGGCATGGGCGCTGGCCTTGCCGGCGAGGCCGAACAAGGCGACGGCGCCGATGGCACCGACGATCGCGGTCTTCCTGAAACGTGAAGCTGTCATGGGAGTTTTCCCTCCAAATGGTTCGTTGACTTCGGCGCAGGCAACGAACGCAGTTCCGCCCGCGGCAAGCACCTTGAGCTTAGTCAATGAAGTTCCACCGCACGCCCCCTCATCCAAGGGGTGGGCGGGTCCGAACTAGGGGGTGCGCCTTGCCCGCCGCCCTCAGGCCGCCTCGTCGACGCTGCTTTGCTGCAGGCTCCACATCTCGGCATAGCGCCCGTTGCGGCCCAGCAGCTCGGCATGCGTTCCACGCTCGACGATGCGGCCCTGCTCCATCACCAGGATCTGGTGCGCGTCCACCACGGTGGACAGCCGGTGCGCCACGACCAGGGCGGTCTTGTTGCGCGCCACGCCCTGCAGCTCGGCCTGGATCGCCCGCTCGTTGGCCGAGTCCAGCGCCGAGGTGGCCTCGTCGAAGATCATGATCGGCGGGTTCTTCAGCAGCGTGCGCGCGATCGCCACGCGCTGCTTCTCGCCGCCCGAGAGCTTGAGCCCGCGCTCGCCGACCATCGTCTCGTAGCCCTTGGGCGTGGACATGATGAAGTCGTGAATGCGCGCCGCCTTGGCCGCCGCCTCGATTTCGCCGCGGCTGGCGCCGGTGCGCCCGTAGGCGATGTTGTAGGCCACCGTGTCGTTGAAGAGCACGGTGTCCTGCGGGACGATGCCGATCGCCTGGCGCAGGCTCGTCTGCGTGACCTGCCGGATGTCCTGGCCGTCGATGGTGATCGCGCCTGCGTTGACGTCGTAGAAGCGGTAGAGCAGCCGAGCCAGCGTGCTCTTGCCGGCGCCCGACGGGCCGACCACCGCGACCGTCTTGCCGGGCGGGATCTCGAAGCTCAGGTCGTGCAGGATCGTGCGCGCCGGCTCGTAGCCGAAGGTCACGTGCTCGAAGCGCACGCGCCCCTGTGTCACTTCCAGGGCCTTCGCGCCGGGAACGTCGTCGACCTCGCGGTTGCGCTCCATCAGCGTGAACATCTTGTCGAGGTCGGTCAGGTTCTGCTTGAGCTCGCGGTAGATCACGCCGAGGAAGTTGAGCGGGATGTACAGCTGGATCATGAAGGCGTTGACCATCACCAGGTCGCCGAGCGTCATGGTGCCCGCGGTCACGCCGGCGGTGGCGCGCCACAGCATCAGCACCAGGCCGGTCGCGATGATCAACTGCTGCCCGGTGTTGAGGATCGACAGCGTCGTCTGCGACTTCAGCGCCACGCGGCGCAGCCGCTCGAGGCTGTCGTCGTAGCGCCTGGCCTCGTAGTCCTCGTTGTTGAAGTACTTGACCGTCTCGTAGTTCAAGAGCGAATCAACCGCCTTGGTGTGCGCGGTGGAGTCGAGCTCGTTCATCTGCTTGCGGAACTGGGTGCGCCAGTTCGTCACCAGGATGGTGAACGTGATGTACAGCGCCAGCGCCGCGATCGTGATCCACGCGAACCAGGCATCGAACTTGACGCCCAGCAGCGTGAGCACGAGGGTGACCTCGATGAAGGTCGGCACGATGCTGTAGAGCGAGAACGAGATCAGCGAGTGCACCGCGCGCGTGCCGCGCTCGATGTCGCGCGTCATGCCGCCGGTCTGGCGCTCGAGGTGAAAACGCAGGCTCAGCGAATGCAGGTGGCGGAACACCTCCAGCGAGATGCTGCGCGATGCGCCCTCGGTCGCCTTGGCGAAAACCAGTTCGCGCAGCTCGGTGAAGAGGGTCGTCGACAGCCGCAGCGCGCCATAGGCGATCAGCAGCCCGATCGGCACCACCAGCACCGCGCGCACGTCGCCGGGCGGGATCGTCAGGCTGTCGACCAGCTCCTTGAGCAGCAGCGGCACGCCGACGTTCGCGAGCTTGGCGCCGACCATGAAGGCGAGCGCGAAGACGACCCGCCAGCGGTAGCGCCACAGGTAAGGCAGCAGCTTGCGCAGGGTCGCGGCGTCCGAATGTGCACGCGGCGTGTTGGCGGTGGGAGGCAGGTCGGAGGAGGCGCGGCGCATCGTGGAAGAATCGGGGACCAAACGTCCCAGGTGAGGCAATATGCCCGAGATTACAGGCGCCGAACAAAACCGGCTTCCCGACGCGCTGACGCCGCTCAAGCTGCCGTCGGACCGCGAGCTGGTGATGCGTGTGATGCCGATGCCCGCCGATGCCAACGGCAACGGGGACATCTTCGGCGGCTGGATCATGGCGCAGGTCGACCTCGCCGGCAGCGTGCTGCCGGCGCGCATCGCCAAGGGTCGAATCACGACCGTCGCTGTCAACCAGTTCGTCTTCAAGCAGCCGGTGTCGATCGGCGACCTGCTGAGCTTCTACGCCAAGGTGGAGCGCATCGGGCGCACGTCCGTGACCGTGCATGTGGAGGTGTACGCCGAACGCAACCCGGCCGACCTGCACGTGGTGAAGGTGACCGAGGCGAACCTGACCTACGTGGCGATCGACCCGGACGGGAAGCCGAGGCTCATCCCGAAGCTCTGAGACCGGGTCAGCGCGTCAGTCCACGAAGAAATCTGGAATGAACTCCGTCGTCCCCGGCGTCACGCTGTACTTGTCGAGATCGGTGATGCCGTGCCGCGCCAGCAGCTCGTCGTCGATGAAGAAGTTGCCGGTGGTCGTGCGCGCGTCGCTCGTGAGGATCAGGTAGGCCGCGTCGGACAGGATCTCCGGCGTGCGGCACTTGCCGACGTCGACACCCGGGATCATCTGCAGCGCGGCCGTGGCGATCGCGGTGCGCGGCCACAGGCTGTTCACCGCGATGCCATGCGGCTTGAACTCGCCCGAGTGGCCCAGGGTGCACTCGCTCATGCCGTACTTGGCCATCGTGTAGGCGACATGGTTCTTGAACCAGTGCTCCTTCATCGACAGCGGCGGCGACATGTTCAGCACATGCGGGTTGCGCCCGGCCTGCGCCGACTTCACGAGCTGCGCCAGGCAGGCCTGCGTGCACAGGTAGGTGCCGCGCACATTGACGCCGAACATCAGGTCGAAGCGCTTCATCGGCGTGTCAGGCGTCGGCGTGAGGCTGATCGCGCTCGCGTTGTTGACGAGAATGTCGATGCCGCCGAACTCCTGCACCGCCTGCTCGACCGCGTGCAGCACGCTGGCCTCGTCGCGGATGTCGGTCTGCACCGGCAGCGCCCGGCCGCCGGCCTGCACCACTTCGGCCGCCGCCGAATAGATCGTTCCCGGCAGCTTGGGGTTGGACTCGGCCGTCTTGGCCGCGATGACGATGTTGGCGCCGTCCTGCGCGGCGCGCTTGGCGATCGCGAGGCCAATGCCGCGCGACGCGCCGGTGATGAAGAGGGTCTTGCCTTTGAGTGTCATGTCGTCTCCTCGATGGGGAACTGCAGCATGGCGACGCGGCGGGCGAGCGTTTCGCCGCACACCCGGTACACCGGTTCGCCTGGATGAAAACCGTCGGCCGCCATGCAGCTCGCGTCGAGCTGCATGTCGATCGGCACATGCGACACGTCGTCGCGGCTGGCCGCCCAGCGCGCCACCGCCTCGTCGTGGCGCCGCGCATCGCGGCCCATGATCCAGCGCAGCGGCTGCGGCAGCAAGGGGAACAGATGCACCGGCGGCAGCGCCGCGAATACGACGTGCCGAACCGCCGCATGTTCGCGCAGCCAGTCGGCCAGGGCCGCGCGGTGCCGCACCGCCCGCTGCGAGGGCACCTGGTCGATCACGTCGTTGACGCCCAGCACCACCACCGCCACGTCGGCGCGATCGGGCCGCTGCCGCTGCACAAGCTCGAGCGCCTGGGCAGAGGTGATGCCGCTTTGCGCCACCAGCTGCCAGCGCACGGTCGCCTGCGCCGCGCCGGCCAGCGTGCGCGACAGGTATCCCGCCAGCGCGATGTCCTGCGTCGCCACGCCGACACCGGCGCCCGACGAGTCGCCGACGATCAGCAGGCGCAGCCGGCGTTTCCCGCTGCCCACGGTGCCGTGGCGTTCGCCGGCCGCCTCGGGCAGCAGCGGCGCGCGCCGGCGCGTCGCCAGCGCCTGCGCCACCAGCAGAGGCGACAAGACAAGCTTGGCGACCAGGCTCATCAGACGTGCATTCAGCTGAACTGCGCGAAGTCAGGCTTGCGCTTCTGGAAGAACGCGCTGAACGCCTCGCGCGCCTCCGGGCTCGTGAGCCGCTCCGCAAAGATGCCGCCTTCGACCGCGATCGTCTCGAGCACCTTGTCGCCGCCGGCGCGGCGCATCAGCCGCTTGCTCTCGCGCACCGCGGCCGGCGGCAGCGCGTTGAAACGCTCGGCCACGCGGCGCGCGTGGTTCACCACCTCGCTGGCGGGCAGCACGGCGTTGGCGATGCCGAAGTCCACCGCGTCCTGCGCGCTGAACGGGTCGCCGAGCAGCAGCTTTTCTGCCGCCCGCACGTGGCCCATCAGCTGCGGCAGGATCAGGCTGGAGGCGAACTCGGGCACGAGTCCCAGGCTCGTGAACGGCATTGCAAGGCGCGCCTCGTCGGACACGTAGACCAGGTCGCAATGCAGCAGCAGCGTGGTGCCGATGCCGATCGCCGCGCCGGTTACCGCGGCGATGACCGGCTTCTCGCCGGTCGATAGCGCCTTCATGAACTGGAACACCGGCGAGTCCATCGTCTGCTTGGGCCGCTGGATGAAGTCCTCCAGGTCGTTGCCCGAGGTGAAGATGCCCGGCTGGCCGGTGATCAGCACCGAACGCACGGCCGGATCGGCGTTGGCGTCGCGCAGCGCCTGCGCCATCGCGGCGTACATGTCGACGGTGATCGCGTTCTTCTTCTCGGGCCGGGCGATCTCGATGCTGGCCACGCCGTTCAGGGTCGCGGTCTTGATGCTCATGCTGCTGTCTCCTGTGAAATCTGGAATCCCTGCAGCAGCAAGGCCGTGCGCCGCCACAGGGAGGTCTGGAATTGATCGCGAAAGAAGCCGAAATGGCCGATGCGCCGCGCCTGCACGTCGGCCGGCGCGATGCGTTCGACACGCCGCGGCGCGTTGGCATAGCAGTCGACCAGCACGCGGGTGCCGCGCTCGGTCATCAACTCGTCGTCGGTGATCGACAGCGCCACCAGCGGAAAGCGCGCGGCCTCGAAGCGCTCGCGCACCGAATGGCCTTCGGCGCCGACGTGGTAGCGCGGGTTCAGGCACCACTTGCGCCACTGCAGGATCACCCCGGCCGGCAGGTCGCCGACCTTGCGCAGCCTGCGTCCCGGGAAGTAGCCGCACAGCTTCGTCGCCAGCGGCACGAGCACGTGCCAGAAGTACAGCACCATGCGCTTGAGCTGCGGCGCGTTGTCGCGCCAGTAGCCGCTGCCTGCCGCCACCGAGACCAGGCCTGCGATGCGGTCGCGGTGCTTGAGCAGCCCCGGCAGCTGGGCGCCGAGACTGTGGCCGACGATGTACAGCGCCGCGCCGCCGCTGCGCCGCAGCGCCTCGGCGATCACCGTATCGAAGTCGTCCGTCCAGTCGAACAGGTCGGCGCGCAGCTCGCGCAGCGGGCCGCGCTGCGAATCGCCCATGCCGCGGTAGTCGAAGCTCGCGACGAGGTAGCCCTCGCCGGCGAGCCACTGCGCGAAGGCGGCGTAGTAGTCCTGCTTGACGCCCATCGCGCCGCCGATGACCACGGCCCCTCGTGCGGCGCCGGGCGGCTCGTAGAAGCGAGCGGCAATGGTGGCGCCGCCGGTCGAAACCAGGTCACAAGACTGCATCGCTGTCTCCATTCCTGAACGGACGGGGGCCTGCGAACAGGCCCCCGGGGCAATAGGTGCCGCTTGTGGCGGCGAGGAAGGACCGCTTGTGGCGGTCTCTTCTTATTGGTTTGAGACGTTCAGACGCGCTCGAAGATGCCGGCGGCCCCTTGGCCGGTGCCGACGCACATCGTCACCATGCCGTACTTGAGGTTGTGGCGGCGCAGCGCGTGAACCACGGTGGCCGCGCGGATGGCGCCGGTGGCGCCGAGCGGATGGCCCAGCGCGATCGCGCCGCCCATCGGATTGACCTTGGCCGCATCCAGCCCCAGGCTGTTGATCACCGCCAGCGACTG
>CAJPFZ010000405.1 GCA_905339355.1 Burkholderiaceae bacterium | reverse complement strand
CGAGCTGGCCGGCCTCGTGACCACCGAAAAGGTCGGCCGCGTGCGCACGTGCCGCATCGGCCCGTGCCGTCTCGAGGAGGAAATGGAGTGGATCGCGCATTACCGCCAGGTTTGGGACGCGCGCTTCGAAGCGCTGGACGGTGTCATCGACGAACTCAAACGACAGGAGAAGGCCCATGGTCGCAAGAAGAGAAGGTGAATCTCAGCGCACGACGGTGCAGAAGAAGTCGGAGCGAGAAGTCGTCGTCACGAGGACGTTCGATGCGCCCGCGCGGCTCGTGTTCGAGGCGTGGTCCAAGCCCGAGTTGTTCGAGAAGTGGTGGGTGCCCCGATCCATGGGCATGACACATCGCTCGTGCGAGCTGGACGTGCGCACCGGCGGCAGATACCGCCTGCTGTTCGGCGATGATCCCGCGAACCCGATGGCGTTCTTCGGCAAGTACCTGGAGGTGGTGCCTAACAAGCGCATCGTCTGGACGAACGAGGAAAGCGGTGACGCGGGATCCGTCACCACCTTGACGTTCGAAGAGCGCGACGGCAAGACGCTGCTCGTCATGAGCGAGCTGTATCCCACGAAGGAAGCGCTCGATGCCGCCGGCACGGGCGCGCAGGAAGCGATGAACGAGACGTTCGGTCAGCTCGACGAGCTGCTCGCCGAGCAATCGACCATGACGGAACGCTTGCCGTCGGACTAAGCCGCCGGAAGCGACTGACAGCACGCAGTCTTGAACAATCTATCGCTCGCCCGTTGCGAAGGCCTGTCAATGGCCGCAATCCATCCTCCATCCACAAGCCCCAAACGATCGCACTCGCGGCAGGCGGTGCGCGGCGGCGGCGCATCTGTGGCGACGAGAAGCGCAGGGCCGGGGTCGGCGCGCGCAGCGCGCTTCGTGATCTGACTCGCCGCAGCTGTCTGAGCGCAGTGAGCTTGCTCACGGAGCGAGTTCTGCGGCGCGACCCCGGGCCGAGCATCGCAGTGCAGTCGGCGCGCAGCGCCGACCGCCACGGCTGCGCTGCCGACGCGCACCGCCTGTCGCGACGCTCAACCGCCGAGCGAGGTTGCTCGGCGCTGCGGGATCGGTCTGCTATGCGGCGCGGGGCCGTTCGATACCTCAGGGCGAATGGGGTTGGGGTGAACGGGGGGCGGTGCTCCTGCGACCGAGCACTTCGACAAGCTCAGTGCGAACGGGCTTCAACTGCCTCCGACACTCCGACACTCCGACACTCCGAGACTCCGAGTTCAGTGCGCGTCTCGGACATCAATGGCATGTCTCAGCGCTATCGGGACCACCGGTGTTTCGTGCGAATCACTCGCTAACATCGCGGCTTGGCCTCTGCGGGTACGTCCGGCGCGAGCGCGCTGACGCGGTCGCGGCCGGCCATCTTCGCCTCGTAGAGCGCCGCATCGGCGCGGTGCACGAGCCGGTCCACGCTGTCCTGGCGTGCATCCAGGACGGTCACGCCGAAGCTGGCGGTGACGGACAGCAATGATCCCTCTAGCGGTACAGCCTGCTCGTGCAGCGCCTCGCGCATGCGGGCAGCCAGCGCCACCGCGCTGGCCAGGTCGGTTTCGGGTGCCAGCAGGACGAACTCTTCGCCGCCATAACGGGCCAGCACGTCGCCCGTGCGCACCGTGGCCTGCAGCGTCGCGGCGACGTGGCGCAGCACGGCGTCGCCGGCTGCATGCCCCCGCTTGTCGTTCACCGACTTGAAGTGGTCCACATCGATCATCACGATGGCGAGCGGGTGGCCATGTCGCAAGGCATTGTCGACCGCGCCCCGCGCAGCGATGAACCAGGCCCGCCGGTTGGCCAGCGAAGTCAGCGCGTCGGTCATGGCGAGGTGTTCGAGCTGGCGGTTCATGGCGTCGAGTGCTGCCGTGCGTTCCTCGACCCGCTCCTCGAGACTGCGGTTGAACTCGTCCAGGCGCTCGTTGGCCAAGCGCAGTTCCTGCTGCCGATCGCGCAGCTGGCGCAGCAGCGCGACCAGGCTGAGCGCGAGCAGGCTCATCGCGAGGATGAACTCCTGTGCACGCATCGACGACTCGCTGGGCGGCAGATCGCCGAAGGGATGGCGCCCGTGCGAGGTGGCGTAGGCGATGGCGAGGCCGACCACCGCGACCGCGCCGCTCACCACCCGAACGTCGAAGCGCGCGGCCAGATAGACCACGCACGGAATGACGAGCACCGGCGCCACGGTGACCCCCGCGAGCCGCGGCCACTGCGGAAACAGCAGCATCGCGAGCAGGGCGATCCCCAGCGCGAGCACCGCCAAGTCCGCCGCGCCAACGGACGCCGAGGCCCTGCCTTCAGCTCGCGCGTGCCCGCCGGCGGCAAACGTCAGCAAGGGAGGCGTGAAGATGAGCAAGCCCAGGGAATCGCCCATCCACCACACGCGCACGAACTCGAGGTAGCTGGTGTCGTCGGGCCTGAGTTGCCAGTACGCTGCCCCGCCGATGGCGGCTGCCAGGAGCGCCGCGCCCAGCGGGCCGGCGATCAAGAACTTGCGCAGGTCGGCCAGCCGCCCGAGCCGAGGATCGAAGCTCCAGGCCTTCAGCAGGTGGCTGGCCACCAGGCACTCAGTGGCATTCGCCACGCCGAAAACCAGCGCCTCGGCCAGCGTGAAGGTGGGCAGGTCGGCCGCCACCTCGGCCGCGATGCCCAGCAGCGCGATGATCGCCACGTCCCTTCCGCGCGAGAGCAGCATCGCGCTCAGAAGCACCGCGTTCGGAGGCCACAGGATCGAGATGCCATCGGGCATGGCCGTGGCCCACACGCCGAGCTTCGCACCCGCGAAGTAGCACAGCGGCACGGCAAGCCAAAGGATCGGCCGCGGCAGCGGTTGATGCATCGACAGCCCGGAGCGGGCCACAGCGGGGTCCGGCGCAACGGACCCGCTCCGCAGCCCGGCATCGGTCGCTCCAGGCATCTCCGAACTCATTGGCGTTTCCCTGACATCGTTCTTGGCCTTCACTGGCATGTTCACTCACTGGCCTCGCGGCCCGGAAAGCCCACGGTCTGCGCGAGCGTGATCCGCTGCGTGCTCGTGAGGCCCAGCAGTTGCGCCAGGCGGCGCCGGTCGACCATCGCGCGCACCACGGTCGCGAGGCCCATGCCCGAGCAGCAGAGGTACACGTTCTGCGCGATGCAGCCCGAGTCGGCGCCGGCGAGGAAGGCGCGGTCTTCCTCCGGCACGTTCGTCATGCGCGAGAAGTCGGCCACGTAGACCAGCTCGAGCGGCGCGGTCGCGACGAAGTCCTGGGTGCCGGTGTGCCGCCGCAAGTCTTCGGCGCTCACGAGCAAGAGCCGATGCCCGCGCGCGTCGTAGCGGTAGGCGCCCTCTGCCAGCACGGCGTAGACCTCGACCTCCTGCCAGTTGTGCGCCGAAGGCGCGGTGCGCCCGTGGCCTTCCGGCCGGTTGACGCCGAAACCGGCCCACAGCACCGCCGACAAGGTGTCGAGCGGCAAGGCATCGGGCAGGAAGGCCCGGCTGCTGTGGCGGCGCTTGAGCGATCGCTCCAGCGTCACCTGCGGCGACAAGGCCGGCGGCGGCAGGACCACCGTGTCGGTTTCGAGGTCGAGCGGAATGGTGGACATGTCGGTGCTCCTCGTTCGTCGTTCACATGGGCGCGATCAACGCTCGGGTGCGTCACGGGGGGTTGCGCCACTCCAGCGCCAGGCCGACCAGCTCCAGCAGCAGGCCGACCAGGAACACCAGCAGCCCGATGCCGACGGATGTCGACAGCAGCATCAGCAAGACACCCACTACCATCAGCACGAGGGCGGCGGATCGGCGGGCAGTTCGGTTGCGGATCATCGACGGTCTCCTTCCAGTCCCTCGGGCCGCGCGGCGGCCTGCGGCAGCCTTGCGGCCAGGTAGGCAACGATGGCGTCCAGCGTCGCGAGCTTCGCGTAGTCGGTTTCCGGGATGTCGACGCCGAAGCGATCGTGCAGCCCGACGATCACGTTCAGCCAGTCCATGGAGTCGAGGTCGACCTGCTCGCGCAGCGGCCGGTCGTCGCGCAGTTCACCGGCCTCGACCTCCGGCGCGATGGCCCTGATCGATTCGATGACGCCGGCGCGCAGGTCGATGGGTGACATGGCGTGCTCCCTCAGAGTGACTCGGGTTGCTGCAGCAGGTCGCGCAGCCGCGCCAGGAACAGCGCGCCGCGGTGTCCGTCGCTGACGCGGTGGTCGGCGCTCAGGCTCGCGGTCAGCGCCGGCATCGCGATCACGCGGCCGTCTTCGACCCACGGCCGCTCGCCGATGCGGCCGAAACCCACCAGCGCCACCTGCGGCGGGTAGATCACGCCGACCACCGCGTCAACGCCCTGGTCGCCGAGATTGGTGACGGTGAGCGTCGGATCCGACATCTCGGAGCTGCGCAGACTGCCAGCCCTCGCCCGCTTCACGAGGTCGGTCAGGTCGCGCATCAGCTCGTCGAGCGTTCGCGTGCCGGCATCGTGCAGGGCCGGCGCGATCAGCCCGCCCTGCCGCAGCGAGATCGCCACGCCGAGGTGCACCGCCTCGCTCGGCCGGAACACACCATCCACGTGCACGCCGTTCATCTCCGGAAAGCCGCGCACCGCCAGCGCCACGGCTTTGAGCAGCAGCACCGCCGGCAGCAGCCGGGCGGTCACCGGGCGCTGTTCGTTGGCGGCGCGCAGCCAATCGAGTGCGCGACGCATCGGCACCGGCTCGGCAAGGTAGTAATGCGGAATCTCGCGCTTGGAGCGGCTCATCGCCGCAGCGATGGCCCGGCGCATTTCGGCCGAGCGGTCCGTCGGCGCAGGCGCACCAGCAGGCGTGCCGGCAGGCGCAGCAGCTGGAGCTGCCGCGGCCGCGGCAGCCCGCTCGACGTCCTCCAGGGTCACCGCCGCGTCGGCGCCGGTGCCCGCGATCCCAGCCAGCGGCACGCCGAGTTCGGCCGCTCGCCGGCGCGCAGCGGGTGACACACGCTGGCGCGCGGTGGCTGCGGCGGGCGCTTCGGGGGCAGCGATGTTGCCCTCGTCGGCCGGCGCCTCTTCGCCCGCTTCAAGCAACAGCGCCATCACCGTGCCGACCGGAATCTTCTCTCCGACCTCGGTGACGAGCCGGTGCACCGTGCCGTCGACCCAGATCTCGACATCGACCGCCGCCTTGGTGGTGTCGACCACCGCGATGATGTCGCCCTTCTTCACCGCCTGCCCTGGGGCCACGTTCCAGCGCAGCAGCGTGCCTTCGTCCATGTCGGCACCGAGCGAAGGCAGCTTGAACTCGTACATGCTCAGCGCCCCGTCATCCGCCGCACCGCCGCCACGATCTTGGGCACCTGCGGCAAGGCGGCCTCCTCGAGATGCTTGGCGTAGGGAATCGGCACCTCTTCGCTGCACACGCGTGCCGGCGGCGCATCGAGATCGAAGAACGCGTTCTCGACGATGCGCGCCATGACCTCGGCGGCCAGGCTGCCGCTGCGCCAGCCTTCGTCGACCACCACGGCGCGCCGCGTGCGGCGCACCGACGCGACGATGGCCGCGGTGTCCAGTGGCCGCAGCACACGCAGGTCCAGCACCTCGGCCGAGATGCCCTGCCCGGCCAGTTCCTGGGCGGCGTCAAGCGCCTTCCACAGGCTGCCGCCGTAGGTGATCAGCGACACGTCGCTGCCGTCGCGGCGCACGCGCGCATGCTCGATGTCGGCGCTGCACGGGTCGGGCAAGTCGCCTTCCATGTTGTAGAGCTGCGCGTGCTCGAAGATCACGATCGGGTCCGGGTCCTGCAGCGCAGGCCACAGCATGCCGCGCGCGTCTTCGACCGTGGCGGGCGCCAGCACGCGGATGCCGGGCACATGTGCGTACCAACCCTCCAGGCTGTGCGAATGCTGCGCGGCGAGCTGGCGGCCGGCGCCGCTGGCCATGCGGATGACGAGCGGCACGCCGAACTGGCCGCCCGACATGTGGCGGTACAGCGCCGCCGTGTTGACGATCTGGTCGAGCGCGAGCAGGCTGAAGTTGACCGTCATCACCTCGACCACCGGCCGCAGCCCGCCCAGCGCCGCGCCGATGCCGGCGCCGACGAAACCCAGCTCCGACAGCGGCGTGTCGCGGATGCGATCGGGCCCGAACTCGTCGAGAAAGCCCTTGCTCACCGCATAGCTGCCGCCGTAGCGGCCGACGTCTTCGCCCATCAGGATGACACGCGGATCGCGCTGCAGGGCCTCGCGCAGTGCCTCGCGCATCGCTTCGCGGTAGCTCGTCTTGTTCATCGCACCGCTCCCTGCACGAGCGCCGGCGCGGCCGTGACATCTTTCAGCAAGTCGTCGACGGGCTCCCACTGGCCGGCTTCGGCGAATGCCACCGCGTGCGCGACCTCGTCCTCCGCGCGGCGGTCGATCGCCAGGAACTGCTCTTCATTGAGCAGCCCCTGGGCCTTGAGCCGCGCCGTGTAGGTGTGGATCGGCCCGCGCGCCTTCCACGCCTCGACTTCGGCCTTGTCACGGTAAAGCTCGGCGTCGAACATCGAGTGCGCGCGGAAGCGGTAGGTGCGCAATTCGAGAAAGACCGGGCCGCGACCCGCACGAACCGCCTCGGCCGCCGAGAGCACCGCCTCGTGCACCGCCACGACATCCATGCCGTCGGCGCTGCGGGCGTCGACCGGATAGGACGCCGCCTTGGCGCACAGGTCGATCTGCGCCTGTGAACGCTCCAGCGCCGTGCCCATCGCGTAGAGGTTGTTCTCGCAGCAGAACAGCACCGGCAGGTGCCACAGCGCGGCCAGGTTCATCGCCTCGTGGAAGGCGCCTTCGGCCACCGCGCCCTCGCCGAAGAAGCATGCCGTCACCCGCGGCTCGCGCTGCAGGCGGGCCGCGAGGGCCAGCCCGGTCGCCAGCGGCAGGCCGCCGGCAACGATGGCGTTCCCGCCGAAGAAGCGCGTGGCCGCGTCGAACAGGTGCATCGAGCCGCCACGCCCGCGCGAGCAGCCTTCGCGCTTGCCGAACATCTCGGCCATGATGCCGTCCATGGCCACCCCGCGCAGCAGCGCATGGCCGTGTTCGCGGTAGGTGGCGACGATGTTGTCTTCGGGCCGCAGCGCCGCCATGGCGCCTGCCGCCACCGCCTCCTCGCCGATGTAGAGGTGCAGGAAGCCGCGGATCTTGCCCGCGCCGTAGAGCTCGGCCGACTTCTCTTCGAGCCGGCGGATGCGCAGCATGTCGCCCAGACGGCGCAGCGCGAACTCGCGCGGGAAGGGAACCGGGCCGCTCGGCGGCGGCGGCGCCGGGTGCGCACTCGGCGGCGCCGCCGAGTTGGCATCCCCGCCAGGGATCGTCGTGTTCATTCGCTGCCCTCCAGCGTCGAGATGTCCCCTTCGGGCAGCCCGAGCTCGCGTGCCTTGAGGAGCCGCCGCATGATCTTGCCGCTGCGGGTGCGCGGCAGCGTCGGCAAGAAGGCGATCTCCTTCGGCGCCACCGCGGCGCCCAGGCGCTTGCGTGCATGGCCGAGCAGGTCCATGCGCAGCGCCTCGGTCGGCTCGATGCCCTGCTTCAGCGAGACGAAGGCCTTGACCAGCTCGCCGACGATCGGATCCGGCTTGCCGATGACGCCGGCTTCGGCGACGGCCGGATGCTCCATCAGCACGCTCTCGACCTCGAACGGGCCGATCAGGTGCCCTGCGGACTTGATCACGTCGTCGGCTCGGCCGACGAACCAGTAGTAGCCGTCGGCGTCGCGGCGCGCGAGATCGCCGGTGAGATAGAGGTCGCCGGCGAAGCACTTGCGGTAGCGCTCATCCTGCCCGAGGTAGGCGCGGAACATCGAGGGCCAGCCGGTGCGAAGCGCGAGCTCGCCCTCGACGCCGGGCTCCTCGATCACCTCGACCCTCCCCTCGTGCCGCCGCACGATCGCCGCGTCGACGCCCGGCAGCGGCTTGCCCATCGAGCCGGGCTTGATGTCCAGCGCCGGCGTGTTGGCGATCATGATGCCGCCGGTCTCGGTCTGCCACCAGTTGTCGTGGATCGGCAGGCCCAGCACTTCCTGGCCCCACCACACCGCCTCGGGGTTCAGCGGCTCGCCCACGCTCGCGATGAAGCGCAGCTTCGGGAAGCGGTAGCGGCGAGCGAGCTGCGGGCCGGCCTTCATCAGCATGCGGATCGCCGTCGGGGCGGTGTACCAGACCGACACCTCTTCGTCCTGCAGGATGCGGTACCAGCGCTCGGCATCGAACTCGGCCTCGTCGACCACGCTGGTCACGCCGTGCAGCAGCGGCGCGATGATGCCGTAGGAGGTGCCGGTGACCCAGCCGGGATCGGCCGTGCACCAGAAGACGTCGTCGGGGTGCAGATCGAGGGCGTAGCGGCCGGTGGCGAAGTGCATCAGCGCCGCGCCATGCACATGGACCGCGCCCTTGGGCGTGCCGGTCGTGCCGCTCGTGAAGTGCAGCAGCGCCATGTCGTCGGGGCCGGTGGTCACCGGCGGCGGGGTCTCGGCCGCGTGGGCGATGAAACTCGCGTAGTCGAGCGCACCGGCGACGCTGCTGGCCGTATCGCCCTCGCCGATCACGATGACGTGCCGCAGCGTGGTCAGCGTGTCGCGCATCTTCTCGATCTTGCGGCGGTACAGCGCCTCGGTGGTCACGAGCACCTGCGCCTGCGCGATGCCGATGCGCGTGGCGATCGGCTCGGGCCCGAAGGCCGAGAACAGCGGCGTGACGACGCAGCCGATCTTTAGGCTGCCGAGCGCCGCCACGACGAGCGGCGCGATGCGCCCCGCGAGAATGAACACCCGGTCGCCCTTGCCGACGCCCAGCGCGCGCAGGCCATTGGCGAAGCGATCGGTCTGGCGCTGAAGCTCGGCGTACGACAGCATGCGCGCCTCGCCAGCGGCCGGCAGATAGCGCAGCGCGATCCGATCCGCACCGGCGCCCCGCACGTGCCGGTCGACGGCGAGCCGGGCGATGTTGAAGTCGTCGGCCGAGGCGCCGAGTTCCTCGCGCACCTGATCCCACGAGAAGGCCTCGCGGGCGGCGTTCCAGTCGGCCATGTTGGGCGCCACGCGCAGCGAAGCGAGCGTCTTGTGGATGATGGCGTCACGCATGGCTCGTCTCCAAAGCAGGTTCCGTGCGCCGCGGGCGGCGCCCCGACGCAAGCACGCGCCGGACCTTGCCCCCCGGGCCCACACGATTCGGCTCGCCGCAGCGGCAACGGATGCGCGCCGAGGGCACCCCCTGTCGCGCCAGAAAGTCCGTGAGCACCGATCGAGCGCGACTCAACGCCGCCTCGGCGGCCGACCCCTGCATCGGCGTGTGCAGCAACAGTTCGCAGGGCCCCAGCTGTTCGAGCTGGAAGTCGAACAGTCCGGCGTCGTCTTCGAGCACGGTGCTCAGTGCGAGCGGCAGCACACGCACCGCCCGGCCGGCCGCGCCGCGCAGCTGCAAGGTGTCGTCGCATCGACCCTGCACCTCGATCGCCGGCAGATGCGAACCGCACTCGCAGGGTTGCGGGAGCATTCGCACCCGGTCTCCGAGGTCATAGCGGATGAGCGGCTGCACGCGGTTGGCGAGGTTGGTCAGCAAGGCGGTGGCGCCGAGCTCTCCCGGCGGCATGGGCCTACCCTTGTCGTCGACCGATTCGAGGATCGCCCAGTCGCTGTTGAGGTGCAGGCGGCCGCAGCGGCATTCGAAGGCGAGCGCCAGGAACTCCGAGGCGCCATAGCTGTCGACGAGCGGGCAAGCGAACGCCGCCTGCACGAAGCGGCGCATCGATGGCGACAGCGTCTCGCCACCCGTCCAGACCTCCTTGGGCGCCAGGCGCGAGCGGCCCGCCAGGCGCTCCTCGGCCAGCAGCACCGCGGCGCTCGGGTAGGTGCTGAGCACGCTCGGTGCCAGCTCATCGAGCTCGGCCACCAGCTGGTCGGTCGGCTGCAGGAACGACACCTCGCGCAGGTGGGCGGTCAAAAGCGGGTTCAGCCGCCGCAACCGCTCGGTCGACACCGTGCTCGCGAAGTGCCCCTGCGTGGCGCCGACGAAGGCGATGGTCTCGCTGAGGTACCACGGGTCGAGCAGCCGCTCGAGCCGCTGCGGCCGCGGCCGGCGCAGCGCTTCCAGCGCGTCATACACCGCCATCGCGGACGCGTCCTGCACGAACACGCCGGGTTCGCCGCTGCTGCCGGAGCTCTCCCACACGACGTAGCGGCCGAGAAACGGTTCGGCGATGCGCGACGGGTCGGCGGTGAAGGCTCGCAGTGCCTCGAGCTCGATCCGCGGATCGGTCACCCAGTCGCTGAACCGGGCCATCAGTTCGCTTTTGCGGACGACCGGCAGGTCACGCAGGCGGGTGCGTGCCGGATTCCGGCCTTTGAGCACACGCCGATAGAAGGGCGATGCCTCCGCGGCCGCGGCGAGCAGCGCAGCGAGGCGCTGCGACCGGCGGCGCTCCAGGGCGTCGGCACGCTCGTGCGTGGCCCAGGCCACGTCGGCGGCGGCGAGGCTCGTCAGCCAGGGGTCGCATACGGGCAGCATCATCTGTCCCCCGTGCCGCACGCCGCCATCCAGGCTGCGAGGAGCATCCACAATAGGACGGTGGGGGCGGCGTGTTTCATCGTTGCGTGCAAGAACGTGCGACCGGTGGAATCAATCTAGTTCCTGCGGCCCGCTCTGTCTTGCGGTGGATCACGTCACGCGGGCTTGCGCCCCATCAATGCGCCCGCGCGTGCCTTGCCTAGATTCACTGAGGGATTGCCGAACCCCAACCGCACAGGAGAGCTTCGATGTCCAAACGACTCACCGCAGGCGAAGTCTGTACCCGTATCGTGACCGTCGCGTTCCGCGGCATGCGTCTGGCCGAGGCGGCCCAGCTGATGCGCGAAGCCCATGTGGGATGCCTTGTCGTCGTCGAGGACGCCGATCCGGGACGCGTCGTCGTCGGCGTGCTGACCGATCGGGACATCGTGGTCTCCGTGCTCGCAAGCGACCGGGACGCCCGCTACATCTCGGTGGGCGAGGCGATGACCACCGAGGTGGTCACGGCCCGCGAGGACGACTCGGTGCTGGACCTGCTGGAGCTGATGCGCCGCAAGGGGATCCGGCGCATTCCGATCACCGGCCCGCAGAACGTGCTGGTCGGCGTGGCGACGCTGGACGACCTGCTCGAGGTGGTGGCCGAGGAGATGCAAGCGCTGGCTGGGGCGATCAGCCGCGAACGCTAGCGTTTTGCTTCAATCGCTCACGGCCGGCCCGCAGCCAGCGGCTGCTGCATGCCCGGGGTGCCATGCGGCAGGAACACTGGCCTTGGACGCGGCGGCGAGATCGGGCCACGTTCGGTGCTTTCGCGCGCGATGCCGCTGCGAAGCGCACCGGCCAGGCCGCTCAGTTCGGCGGCCAGCGCGTCCAGCAGGTCGTCGGACGAGACGAACCCGGCGATCTGGCCTTCGGGCCCGGTGACGAGCAGGCGGCGCACGCCAGCCTCGCGCATGGCGGCCACTGCTTCGGCAATGCCGGCGCTGCCCGCCACCGCGACGAGCCGGCGGCTCGCCAGCTGGCCTACCTTCACCTCGCCGGGGTCCAGGTCGCGCGACAGGATCTCGATGGTGAGATCGCGGTCGGTGATCACGCCGACCGCCTGGTCGCGCTCGCCCTGCGTCGTGGTGACCACGAGGGCCCCGACGTGCCGGCTGCGCATCAGCGTGGCGGCGCTACGCAGCGATTCCCCGGCCGCGATGGTGACGATTTCTCGTTTGCAGATCTGGTCGATGTTCATGTGCACTCCCCAAGGTGTCAGCGGAAAGTGTCGGCGCCGCTGTGCACGGTCGCCCACAGGCCGGTCGCCTCCTCGGCGTCGGGGATGTCGGCCACCATGTGCCACAGCGTCCT
>CAJPFZ010000404.1 GCA_905339355.1 Burkholderiaceae bacterium | reverse complement strand
GGGCGACGAGATCGTGCACGCGTTGCTCGACGTGATGGCCGCGGGCGCGCCGTACACCGTGATCCAGCGCTGCATGCACATCCATCCGACAGTCAGCGAGCTGATCCCGACGCTGCTCGCAGGCCTCAAACCGCTCGATTGACGGCGGGAGCGCATGAAGATGCCGCGCTTCGATCCCCTGCCCTTCGTCCAGACCCACGCACCGCGGCTCGCCGAGTGCGCGCTCGAGGCGCTGCAGCGCAGCTACCCGCACAAGCTCGACCACATGATCCTGCATGAGCAGGACCAGCCGCTGCCGCGCGAGATCCACCCCGTGTTCGACGGCTGCTACGACTGGCATTCGAGCGTGCACATGCACTGGTCGCTGCTGCGCCTTGCGAGCGCCGCTCCGCTCGGTCCCTTGCGCGAGCGCATCGAAACGCATTTCGACGCACGCTTCAGCGAGCCACTCGTCGCGCGCGAGCGCGCCTACGCCGCCGAGCCGGGCCGCGCGAGCTTCGAGCGACCCTACGGCTGGGCTTGGCTGCTGAAACTGCAGAGCGAACTCGACCGGCAGGCGCAATCGCAGCCCGCGTTGCGCGGGGTGTCGCGCTGGGCCGGCGCCTCGCGGCCCTTCGCCGAGGAGATCGCGACGCGGCTGGCCGGGTTCTTCGGCCGCAGCCACTACCCGGTGCGCGCCGGCACGCATGCGAACTCGGCCTTCGCGATGCTGCTCGCGCTCGACTGGGCCGAGGCGCGCAGCGACGCGGCCATGCGAGGCGCCATCGACGCCCAGGCGCGCCGCTGGTTCGCCGGCGATCGCCGCTACCCCGCCGACTACGAGCCGGGCGGGTCGGACTTCCTGTCGCCGGGCCTGTGCGAAGCCTTGCTGATGCGGCGTGTGCTCGGCGATGGCTTCGCGCCCTGGTGGAGCGCGTTCGAACCGGCTTCGCTGTCGCCCTGGCTCACGCCGGCCGTGGTGAGCGACCGAGTCGATCCGCAACTCGTGCATCTCGACGGCCTCAACCTCTCGCGGGCCTGGTGCCTGGCGGCGCTCGCGCCTGCGTTGCCCGCACGCCTGGCCCAGTCGTTCGACGCGGCGGCGCTGGCGCACTGGGACGCCGCGTCACCCCACATCGCCGAAGGCGACTTCGCGGCGACCCATTGGCTGCTCAGCTTCGCATTGCTCAGCGTCGATCCAGGGTGAACCGGCAGCGGCGGGGCCCCGAGCCATGCCGGCGCGATCAGAGCAGATAGAGTGCAGCGAACGCCGCGAGCGCCGGCACGGCCTGCACGAAGAAGATCTTGCGGTTGACCGTCATCGCGCCGTAGATGCCGGCAACCACGACGCAGGCGAGAAAGAACACCTTCACCGAGCTCCCCGTCGGTCCGAGGATGAGGCCCCACAGCAGCCCCGCGGCGAGAAAGCCGTTGTAGAGCCCCTGGTTCGCCGCCAGCGTCTTCGACGCCGTCGCGAATTCGGCTGTCAGACCGAAGGTGCGGCGACCGAATGGTTTGTCCCAGAGGAACATCTCGAGCACGAGGAAGTACACGTGCAGCAAGGCCACCAGGGCGATGAGGATGTCGGCAAGCATGGGGGTCTCCGGGATCGGCCTCGCATTCGAAAGGCGAGGCTCGCAGTGCGTGGAAAGGCGGTCGTTCGAGAACGCATGACTGTAGCGGTCCTGATCCCGGCTGAGTCGACGCAGGGGATGGGATGCATGCGACGCCAAGCCGGAGCATGATGCGCGCCATGCCGACGCTGGACGACGCACTGCGACTGCTGAAGGAGCAATCCCGCCCCGCCGAACTCGACGGCATGGCACGCTTCGGCATGGCCGTGGACCGGCGACTCGGCGTCTCGGTGCCCGCGCTGCGCCGCATCGGCAAGCAGCTCGGCCGCGACCATGCGCTCGCGATGGAATTGTGGGACACCGGCATTCCCGACGCACAGATCCTCGCGAGCCTGGTGGCCGAGCCGCAGCGATTCAACGCGCGCCAGATGGACGCCTGGGCCAAGAGCATGCGCTCCTGGGACGTCTGCGACGGTGCCTGCCTGAACGCCTTTGCCGATTCGCCGCTCGCCTGGGACAAGGTGGCGGCATGGACGGGCCAGCGCGACGAGTTCGTGCGCCGCGCCGGCTTCGCCTTGCTCGCGGTCCTCGCCGTGCACGACAAGGAGGCGCCCGATTCGCGATTCGTCGACGCCCTGCGGCTGATCGAAGCGGCTGCCGGCGACGAGCGCAACTTCGTCAAGAAGGCCGTCAACTGGGCGCTTCGCGGCATCGGCAAGCGCAATGCCGCGCTCAACGCCGCGGCGATCGCATGCGCTGAACGCCTGCAGCAGATCGACTCGCGCGCGGCACGCTGGATCGCCGCCGACGCGCTGCGCGAACTGCGCAGCGACGCGGTGCGCCGCCGCTTGGGGCTGGCTAGCTGAGCATCGCCCGGGGCTCATCGAGCGCGGGACGAAGAAGCCTTGTCGTCCGCAGGTCCGACGCACGCGCGGCCGCAAGGTGGCAACATGCGGCGATGAGCTGGCGCACCCTTGCCTTGACCGATTCCTGCCCCGGCCGGCTTTGGCTGGGTCCGATGCCCGGGCGCTTCGAGCGCTGGTCGGCGTTCCTCGCCGACGCCCGCCGGCATCGGCTCGACCTGGTCGTCTGCCTCACGCCGCAAGATGAGCTCGCGTCGCTGTCGCCTGCTTACTGGCAGGCGGTGGCCGAAGGCTCGCTCGACTTCCGCTTCATCAACCTGCCGATGCAGAACTACGGGCTGCCGCGCGAACCGGCCGCCTTTCGTGCCGGCATCGAGCAGATCGCCGGCAGCCTCGTCGCGGGCGACAAGGTCTTCATGCATTGCGCAGCCGGCATCGGCCGCACCGGCACGGTCGCGGCCTGCCTGCTCAAGCGCCTGGGGCTGAGCACCTCGGAGGCCGTGCAGCGCGTGCGCGACGCCGGCTCGAACCCCGAGACCGCGTTGCAGTCCGGCCTCGTGGACCGCTTTTGAGCCTCACGCTGCTGCATGCCGACGAGCACCTCGTCGCCGTCGACAAGCCGGCGGGCCTCCTCTCGGTGCCGGGCCGCAGCGAGGACAAGCAGGACTGTGCCGCGGCGCGCGTGGCCGCGCTGTTTGCTGACGCGCTGATCGTGCATCGGCTGGACATGGCCACCTCCGGCTTGTTGCTGTTCGCGCGCGGCGCCGCCGCGCAGCGCCGGCTGAGCATCGGCTTCGCGCAGCGCGAAGTCGACAAGCGCTACGTGGCGGTCGTGCACGGGCATCTGGAAGCAGCGTGCGGAAGCATCGAGCTTCCGCTGATCGCCGACTGGCCCCGACGGCCGCGCCAGAAAGTCGACACCCAACACGGCAAACCCTCGGTGACGCACTACCGCGTGCTGGCCCACGACGCCGCCCACGACACATCCCGGGTCGAGCTGCAACCGGTCACAGGCCGTGCCCATCAGCTGCGGGTGCACCTGATGGCGCTCGGCCACCCGATCGTCGGCGACACGCTGTACGGCCGCGCGGACGACGGCGCGCCACGCCTGATGCTGCATGCCTGCTCGCTGCGGCTCGTTCACCCGGGCAGCGGACAGCCGTTGCAACTGCACAGCGACGCGCCGTTCTGAGCTGAATCGTTCACCTGTACTCGCGCAGCACGCGATAAGCAGAACTGGGCGTCGATTCGATCAGCGCATGGCCGCGCACGGCCCAGCGAATCGGTGGCCTGGCGTCGCAGGGCACCGCCCATCTGGCCCTGCGCGCCAGCGTGAGGTGCGGCAGCCAGCGTTCGCGCGACGGCGCGATCCCGAGTTCCGCCAGCGCCCCATGCAGGCGTTCGTGCAACAGCTGCAGGCCCGGCGGCACGGCCAGCGGCCGCAGCACCGCCACCTCGTTGGGCCAGACCTCGGCGCGTTGCAGCTGCAGCTCGAAGCCGTCCGCCGCCGGCAGCGCGAGCCCTTGCTCCAGCGCGGCCACGCGCTCGCGCGGCACCGCACCGAGGAAGAACAGGGTCAAGTGCAGCTTGTTGCGCGGCACGCGCCGCGCTCCCGGTGGCCAGGTCCAGCGCTCGGCGCAGGCGAACAAGGCGTCGCGCACGGTCTCGTCCGGCCACAGGCCGACGAAAAGCCGCGCTGGCGATGTCCCGTCGGAAGATTCCGTCTGCATCGTGTCGCGAGCATACGGCGGCTGCCCGGGGCCTGGGGCTCGCCGTTGCTTCTGCGTACACTCGCCAGCCCATGCGCCGCGTCGTCGAACTGCCCCGTGCCTACCGCCTGCTCAACCACGGCCCGACGGTGCTCGTCAGCGCCGCGCACGCCGGCCGGCGCAACATCATGGCGGCGTCGTGGTCGATGGCGCTCGACTTCGCGCCGCCCAAGGTGGCGGTCGTCATCGACAAGAGCACCTACACGCGCGGCCTGGTCGAGGCCTCCGGTTCGTTCGCGCTCAACGTGCCTTGCCGCGCCCAGGCCGCCGCGACGCTGGCCGTGGGCGGCTCGTCGGGCCGCGACCTGCCGGCGGACGAGGACAAGTTCGCCGCCTTCGGGTTGCAGAGTTTCGCCGGCAGCGTGCTCGACGTGCCGCTGCTCGAAGGCTGCGTCGCCTGGCTCGAATGCCGCGTGCTCGACGAGCCGCACAATCAGCAGCGCTACGACCTCTTCATCGGCGAGGTGGTCGCCGCCTGGGCCGACACGCGCGTGTTCGCCGACGGCCGCTGGATCACCGATCCCGCACTGGACCCGGCGCTGCGCACCATCCACTACGTCGCCGGCGGCCAGTTCTTCGCCACCGGGGAGGCTTTCGACACCCAGGCCGCGCCGCCGCTGCGCGGTTGAAGAGGAGACCTTCATGCGAACCGCCCTGCTCTGCTCGATGCTTGCCGCCAACCTGGCTGCGGGCTGTGCAAGCGCGCCGGCGCCGAAGCCAGCCGACCGCGCCGCGATCGAGCGGCAGGTCGCCGACACCGAGCGCGCCTTTGCGAAGACGATGGCCGACCGCGATCTGGCCGGCTTCAGCAGCTTCCTCTCCGAAGAGACGGTCTTCTTCTCGGGGCCCGAGCCTCTGCGCGGGAAGGCGGCCGTGACGGCGTTCTGGAAGCGCTTCTACGAAAAGCCGGCCGCTCCCTTCTCGTGGCAGCCCGACCGGGTCGAAGCGCTCGACTCGGGCACGCTCGCGCTGAGCACCGGACCGGTGTTGGATCCGGCCGGCAAATGCGTCGGCCGCTTCACCTCGATCTGGCGTCTGGAGCCGCCGGGGGTGTGGCGCATCGTGTTCGACAAGGGCGGGCCTTGCTCCGAGCAGTGATCAGGCCTCCCCACGCTTGACCTTCATCCACGCGCGTGCCGCCTTTCCGCGCGCGCGCCACACCGACATCTGCTGCTGCCGTTCGAGCACCGTCATCGTGTCGCGTCGCGCTTCGCGCATCAGCTTGTGATAGTTGCGCAGCCGGTCGCCGCCGACGCCCTCGCGCACCGCACAGCCGGGCTCCTGCTCGTGCCGGCAATCGCGAAAGCGGCACTGCAGCGCAAGCCGCCCGATGTCGTCGAACAGCCAGGCGAGCGTGGCCTCGTCGACGTCGGGCCGCAGCGCGCGCAGCCCCGGCGTATCGATGACGCAGGCCCCGCCCGGCAGGCGGTGCAGCGAACGCGACGTGGTCGTGTGCTTGCCGCGGCTGTCGTGCTCGCGCACTGCGCCGGTGTCTTGCAGCGCCACGCCGGCCAGCGTGTTGGTCAGCGTGCTCTTGCCCGCCCCCGACGAGCCCATCAGCACCACCGTCTGCCCGGCGTTCAGGTAGGGCGCGAGCGCATGCGCGGCTGTCGGGTGGGTGCCATTGACGGCGACGATGTCGACGCTCTGGCCGAGCCTGTCGCGCAGCTCCTGCAGGCGCGGCGCGAGCAGGTCGGGCGTCGGCGCGGCGACGTCCACCTTGGTCAGCACGATGACGGCCTGCACGCCGCTGCCCTGCACCAGCGCGAGGTAGCGTTCGAGCCGCCGCAGGTTGTAGTCGTCGTCCAGGCCCATCACGAGCAGCGCGGTGTCCACGTTGCTGACCACCGGGTGGCGGCTGCCGTCGGCGTCGCGCCGCGCGATGTGCGTGAGCGGAGGCACCTGCAGGTGCACCCACCAGTCGCCGTGTTCGTCGCGCGAGGCGAGCACCCAGTCGCCCACGGCGAGCGCGGTGTCCAGTTCCTCCAGGCCGCGCGTGACCCGCGGCAATGGGCGCGCCGAGACCTCGGCGTGCCCGTCGTGCAGCCGCAGCGTTTCGCGGTGCACTTCGGTGATGCGCATCAGCGCATGCGGCCCGCCCTCGGGTGCTTCATGCAGGGCCAGGTGCTGCGCCATGGCCGGCGTGAGGCCCATGCTGCGCAAGTGTTCGAAATCGATGTCGATCATGGTGTCTTGAACCAATCCGGTGGTGAAGCGCCGGCGCAAAAGCGCGGCGCGGCGCCGCATGCGAGGCACGCGGTGACGTCATGGCGAATGGGATCGGCCGGGCCTGCTCAGGCGGGCACGTGGCGTTGGAAGGCGGGATTCAGGACACGCGTGACGCGAGGGTCACGGTGGCCGGCGCAAAGCGCGAAGAGAAGAAAGTAGAGCTCGCGAACCCTGCCGTCAGGCGGCCGACACAGGAGCAATGGTTTGCTTGGACATCTCACGTCTCCTTCAGTCTGGGGTTGAGGTGATGCGGCAGGGGCTGCCGCGCGAGAGGGCGAAGTGTGCCGCGTTCGCACGCGAGCGTCAATGCCAAATGCATACTCGACGCCACGGTCTACTCGGAGACTACGCATGAACGAATCGCTTTACATCGTCACCGGCGCATCGCGCGGCATGGGGGCGGCGATCGCGGCTCAGCTGCTGCAACCCGCGCATGTGCTGCTGGGCATTTCGCGCTCCACCAACGCCGAACTCGCGGCCGAGGCCGCAAGGCTGCAGACGCCCTTCGAGCAATGGCCGCGCGACCTCGCGCAACCGGTGCCCGTCGCCGACGAACTCGAAGCCTGGCTGCGCCG
>CAJPFZ010000403.1 GCA_905339355.1 Burkholderiaceae bacterium | reverse complement strand
GGCGGTGCCGAACATCGCCGAGGCCGAAGGGCGGCGCGTCGCCGGCGTCGAGCGCCTCGGCAAGCGCATCGTGCTCGCGCTGGAGGGCGAGTTGTTCCTCGTCATCCATCTGATGATCGCCGGCCGCCTGCGCTGGCTGCCGGCCGGCGCCAAGCCGCCGGGCCGGATCTCGCTGGCCGCGCTGGTGTTCGACGCCGGCACGCTCGTGCTCACCGAAGCGGGCACGCAGCGGCGCGCGGCGATGCACCTGCTCGCTGGGCGCGACGCGTTGCGAGCGATGGACCCGGGCGGCATCGACGTGCTGAGCGCCGATACGGCGGCCTTCACGCAACGGCTGCAGTCCGAGAACCACACACTCAAGCACGCGTTGACCGATCCGCGGCTATTCAGCGGCATCGGCAATGCCTACTCGGACGAGATCCTGCACCGCGCACGTCTGTCGCCGGTGATGCTCACACGCTCACTCGACGACGCGCAGATCGAGCGGCTGGTCGAGGCAAGCAAAGCGGTGCTCACCGAGTGGACCGATCGGCTGCGCAACGAGGCGGGCGACTGGCCCGGCAAGGTCACGGCCTTTCACCCGCAGATGGCCGTGCATGGACGCTACGGCCAGCCATGCCCTGTGTGCGGTGCGCCGGTGCAGCGCATCGTGCACGCCGACAACGAGACCAACTACTGCGCGCGCTGCCAGACCGGCGGCAAGCTGCTCGCTGACCGCGCGCTGTCGCGGCTGCTGAAGGCGAGCTGGCCGAAACACATCGACGACATCGAGTAGCCCTGGGTTCGGGGCCCGTGTCCTCGCGGCGGGCCTTCCGGCGCTGCTTCGGCTATGACCGCGGTTCGGCGACGAACGGCCTCACGACCTTCAGCACGCGCTCGACGTAAGCCTCCTTCTCCCCCACCGGCGCCACATAGTGCAGCGCGCGAGCAGCGGCGTCGAAGCCGATGCGGCTGGCCATCATCCACGCGGCGACGTACTGCGACGCCAGGCAGCCTCCGGCGGTGGCGATCGGCCCCTTGGCATGGAACGGGGCGTCAACCACACGCACGCCCGCCTCGATGACCCAGGGCTTGGTCGTGAGGTCGGTGCAGGCCGGCATGTCGGCCAGCAACCCCAGGCGCGCCATCAGCAGCGCACCCGAACACTGGCCGGCGATCAGCTGGCGCAGCGGGTCGAGCTGCAGGCGGTCGAGCAGCACGCTGTTCTCGGCGATCGCGCGGGTGTAGATGCCGCTGCCGAAGATCACCGCGTCGGCCTCGTTGGCGAACTCCAGCGGCTGCTGCGCTTCCACCACCACGCCGTTCATCGAGGTAATGCGCGCGCCGGGGCCGGTGATTTCGGCCTTCCAGCCCTCGGCGCTCAGGCGGTTCAGCAAGCCGAAGGCGATGAACGAGTCGAGCTCGTTGAAGCCGTCGAAGGTCAGGATCGCGATCTTCATCGTGCAGGCCCGGTAGCGAGCGCTTCAGCGCGGTTGGGTGGTGCGGCCAGGCAGCTTGCGGCGCTGCCGGCCGACAATGCGGCGGTGGAATGCGCGCCCGAGAGGCGCGCTTCGGCCCGCAGTCAGAGCGTGGCTCACTCTTCCAGCAGCGAACGCAGCATCCAGGCCGTCTGTTCGTGAACCGACAGGCGCTGCGTGAGCAGGTCGGCGGTCGGTTCGTCGTTGGCCTTGTCGGCCAGCGGGAAGATCCCGCGTGCCGTGCGTGCCACGGCCTCGTGCCCTTCGACGAGGATGCGCACCATCTCGAGTGCCTTCGGTGGCGCAGCAGGCACGTCCTTGATCGAGGCCAGCTGCCCGAACTGCGCATACGAGCCCGGGGCGTGGTGGCCGAGCGCGCGGATGCGTTCGGCGATCGGATCGACCGCATTCCACAGCTCGGTGTACTGCGTCATGAACATCATGTGCAGCGTGTTGAACATCGGGCCGGTGACGTTCCAGTGGAAGTTGTGCGTCGTGAGGTACAGCGTGTAGGTGTCGGCCAGCAGGTGGGAGAGGCCCTCGGCGATCGCGCTGCGGTCCTGTTCGCTGATGCCGATGTGGATGCCGACGCTTCTTGTTCCTTCTGCCATGGTCTGCTCCTGGTGACGAATGTGAATTCAGTCTATCGGCTGAGTCCATGCGGGTCCAATCACTTGACGCCATCGGGGCCATAGTTTTACGTCAAGCCGTCAGACGTTTGACCCCCGGCAATTCGCAGGCATAGATCGCGTTGCGCAGCGCGGCAATGGCCTCGTAGCGCGTGAACGTGCGCCGCCAGGCGAGCACGACCCGGCGCGTGGGCACCGGGGCGGAGAACGGGATGTAGCAGACGTGCCGTTGTACGTCCTTGGGCACGCTCAGCTGCGGCACCACGGTGATGCCCATGCCCGAGGCCACCATGTACTTGATGGTCTCCAGCGAGGAGCCCTCGAAGCTCTTGCGGATGCCTTCGGCGTCGCTCGAAAAGCGCGCGTACTCGGGGCAGACCTCGAGCACGTGGTCGCGAAAGCAGTGGCCGGTGCCGAGCAGCAGCATCGTCTCCTGCTTCAGTTCCTCGGCGCTGATGCGCTTGCGCTTGGCGAGTGCATGGTTCTTGGGCACCGCCACCATGAACGGCTCGTCGTAAAGCGGCGCCACCGCGAGCCCCGTGTCGGGGAACGGCTCGGCCATGATGGCGGCGTCGAGTTCGCCGGTGCGCAGCATGTCGAGCAGCTTGACGGTGAAGTTCTCCTGCAGCATCAGCGGCATCTGCGGCACACGGTCGATCGCCTGCTTCACGAGGTCGGGCAGCAGGTAGGGGCCGATGGTGTAGATCACGCCCAGGCGCAGCGGCCCCGACACCGGGTCCTTTCCGCGCTTGGCGATCTCCTTGATGCCGGCAGCCTGCTCGATGACCGACTGTGCCTGGCGCACGATCTCTTCGCCCAGCGGCGTCACGCTGACTTCGTTCGCGCCGCGTTCGAACAGCTTGACGTCGAGTTCCTCTTCGAGCTTCTTGATGGCGACGCTCAGGGTGGGCTGTGAGACGAAGCAGGCCTCGGCCGCACGCCCGAAGTGACGCTCCCTGGCCACGGCGACGATGTAGCGAAGTTCGGTCAGGGTCATGGCAAAGGTGGGGAGAGTGCCTCGAAGTATGTCAGTGCCGCCGGTTTCTGTCGTGGCTCAATGGCCTCCGTCCCGGCCGGTCATGCCTTGAGATATTCGGAGCGGCCGCCCAGCCATCGCGCGATGTGCCGCTCGGCCGCCTGCGGATGACGGTCGAGCATGCGCTGCGCGGCGCGGCGGGCGGCACCGACCAGCGCCTCGTCCAGCACCAGGTCGGCAAACCGCAGCAGCGGCGCGCCGGACTGGCGCGCGCCGAGAAACTCCCCCGGGCCGCGGATCTCAAGATCGCGCCGCGCGATCTCGAACCCGTCGGTGGTTTCGGCCATCGCCTTCAGCCGCGCCTTGCCGGTGTCGGACAGCGGCGCGGTGTAGAGCAGCACGCACACGCTCGCCACCGACCCGCGCCCGACCCGCCCGCGCAGCTGGTGCAGCTGGCTCAGGCCGAAGCGCTCGGCATGTTCGATCACCATCAGGCTCGCGTTGGGCACATCGACACCGACCTCGATCACCGTGGTGCTGACGAGCACCGCCATCTGCCCGCCACCGAACAACGACATCACCGCCGCCTTCTCGCCGCCGGGCATGCGGCCATGCAGCAGGCCCACCATGCGTCCGGGCAGCGCCTCGCACAGCTGCTGGTGGGTGGCGGTCGCGTTCTGCAAATCCATGTGCTCCGACTCGTCGATCAGCGGGCAGACCCAGTAGACCTGGCGTCCCTGCTCGACCTCGTCGCGGATGCGCGCGATGACGGCGTCGCGCTTGCTGTCGGCGAAGACCTTGGTGACGATCGGCGTGCGCCCCGGCGGCAGCTCGTCGATGGTGCTGATGTCGAGGTCGGCGAAGAGGGTCATCGCCAGCGTGCGCGGGATCGGCGTCGCGCTCATCATGAGGAGGTGCGGCTCCAGCGCCTGCGTTTCGAGCTTGCTTCGCAGGGCGAGCCGCTGCTGCACGCCGAAGCGGTGCTGCTCGTCGATGATCGCGAGGCCCAGCCGGGCGAACTCGACCTCGTCCTGGATGACGGCATGTGTGCCGACGACGAGCGCCGCCTCGCCCGAGGCCACCCGCGCCAGCATCTCGCGCCGGCCCTTGCCCTTGCGGCTGCCGGTGAGCCAGGCCACACCGATGCCCAGCGGCACCAGCCAGTCGACGAGCTTGCGGAAATGCTGCTCGGCAAGGATCTCGGTGGGCGCCATCAGCGCACACTGCCAGCCGGCGTTCATCGCGATGGCCGCCGAGAGCGCAGCCACCACCGTCTTGCCCGAGCCCACATCGCCCTGCAGCAGGCGATGCATCGGCGCCGCCTGCTGCAGGTCATGCGCGATCTCGTCGACGACGCGACGCTGAGCGGTGGTCAGCGTGAAGGGCAGCGCGGCGAGCAGCCGCTCTTGCAGGCCGCCGGCTTCGACTTCGAACGGGGGTGCCTGCTGCAGTTCGCGTTCACGCCGCGATTGCAGCTGCGACAGCTGCTGCGCCAGCAGCTCCTCGAACTTCAGTCGCTGCCAGGCCGGATGGCTGTGATCTTCCAGCGTCGCGAGGGGGACGTCGGGCGCCGGCTGGTGCAAGAAGCACAGGGAGTCGCGCAGGCTCGTCATACCCGGTGGCACGAGCTCCGCCGGCACGATCTCCGACAGGTCCGCTCGCTGCAGCCCGGACGCGACGGCCTTGCGCAAATAAGTCTGCGGCAGCGCGGCACTGGTCGGGTAGACGGGGGTCAGCGCACTGGCGAGCGGCGTGCCTTCGTCCACCGGCTTGAAGGTCGGGTGCACCATCTCGAGCCCGAAGAAGCCGCCGCGCGCTTCGCCGCGCACACGCAGGCGCTTGCCGGCGGCGAGCGCCTTCTGGTGCGAGGGGTAGAAGTGCAGGAAACGCAGCACCAGC
>CAJPFZ010000402.1 GCA_905339355.1 Burkholderiaceae bacterium | reverse complement strand
GAGCCCTGCCGTGCGAACGGCTGGGGCCTGTATGCCGGCAAGTGTATGCCGCGATCAAGCCTTTGACTTTGATAATTCGGCCGTGATCCACGTCCCGACTGTCTCCGCGTCTTCGGATAGGTGCCGAACGTCGTACTTCTGCCGGTAGTGCCTGCCTGTGACACTCCGCGGCTTGTGAGAAGTGAGCAGCTCGTATCGCCATTCCTCGACGCGACATTCCGCTGCCACAGCCATGTAGGTGCGACGAAGGTCGTGGTAGCTGAGGTGCATGCCCGCGATCTTGCTCACGTGATCGAGCGCGCCGCGCGGGGCCTTGAAGTGCTCGCGTCCCGCGATTGTGCGGCTCGGGAAGACGAAGGCATTGCCAGGACGTGCCGCCCGTGTGCGGAGCAGCGCGACGGCAGCCGAGCACAGTGGCAGCGTGCGCGCCTTCCTGTCCTTCGCTACTTCGGCCGTGATGCGCCACCAGCCTTCTCCGAGGTTGACCAGATCGAACGTGAGGTTCTGCGCTTCGCCAAGCCTGCAGCCCGTTAGAAGGCCGAATGAAACTATGTCGAGCCCCGTGCGTTCCGGGCTGTCGGCGATGGTCCGCTCGCGCCGCTCGGCCAACATGCGCCACGTCGCGCGCACCTTGTCGAGTGGCACCATGCGCTCGCGCCCGTCTGCCGGCTTCAGCTTACGCTTGAGTCCGATTTGCACGGGGTTGACTGCAAGCAACGGGTATGTGTCGCCGACAGCGCGTTCGTCCCGCGCGAAGTACAGCAGGCTGCGCAGGACGCCCATCGCCTGCTTCGCCTGCTGAGGCGCGCGTGCTTGCATCATGGCGAACCGTGCCTTCACCGCCTCGACGGTAACGCCGGCCACGGGTGCATCCGCCCAGTCGCCAAAGTTCTTCTCCACGTGCCGGCGAATGTCGCGCTGGGTGCTGGGCTTCAAGGGGCGATCGTTCACGCGGCGCTCGATCAGGTATTGCTCCATCACCTCCCGCAGAGTCCAAGCCTGCGCGGCGTCCTTCACGCGCTTCGCCTTGGTCTCGGCGCGCTTCTCGCGCTTCTCAGCGGTTATGTCCACCTGATCCGACTTGAGCCGCGTGTGCGTCTTGTTCGCCCGAAGCCGGGCCTCGGCAAGCGCCATCGTTGTCGGGCCGATGACTACGCGACGCGACTTGCCTTCGACGCGGGCTTGCACGACATACGCCTTCTTCCCGTTCGCCGTAACGCGGACGCCGAAGCCGGGCTGCGCACCCTTGCCAGTGTCCCAGTAGAGCACCTGCCCCTCATCGGGCACGGGCAGCGCCGCGATCTGTGCTTTGGTTTGCAGCGGCGTCAGCATGCATGTTCCCCTCTTGCCGCGAGCACGGTTGAGTAACGCTCGTGGAATTGAGAGGCAGAGCGGGTGCCGCGCGTGCGGGCCGAGGTCCGTGGGAAGATCAACATCGTTGGGCTCCTTGGTGCAATCAAGGGGTACTGACCACGATGCCCGGCGCTGTTGACGCAGCGCGCGGGCATCACCGTTTGCACGGCCCACCCACAGAAGCGGTTTAGTCGTGTAAGCGGAAGTGTAGCCTCATGCAAGCGGCAAGTAAGCGCTACGGGTGCACAGCAGCTGCACTGCCATACATTGCCGCACGAGCCTAAGTGACTGTCAGGAGGAGACTTTCACTGGGTAGGCGCACTGGCGTGCACAGCCCTACATTGCTTCCAGCGAGTTTTTTAAGTCCGATGCGTCTACCAATTTCGCCACCGAGGCCTGCGCGCAGTGTATGCGAGGGGCCGTCTCAAGCAGCCCCTCTCAACGCCGCCTGAAGCAGGCGCCCAGCGCCAGTCCGGCGGCAAAGCTCGCGTAGACCCAGACCAATCCGCGCCTGGAAATTCGCCGCTCGAAGCCCGGTGTCAGCCGTTGCGGCACGAGTCGCAGATCGACGGCCGCAGCGACTGCCGTGATGGCAGCCGCGTCTGCCATGGCGTTGACCGGCGTCGGCCTCGATCGGCGCAGGCGCAACATCTCATAGAACACCGCCCAGAACAGCGACGACGCGTGGTGCACCAGCACCCCGGTCATTGTGTGGCGCAGCGAGGCACCGTCGCGGCGCAACGATTCCCCGCCCCACAGCCAATGCGCCGGGGCGTTCAGCGGACCCAGCGCCCGCCCGTTCTCGCGGCGGCCGCGCCAGGCAAGGACAGCCGCCGAACCAACACTCGCCAGCGTGCCGGTCAGCAACACGCCGGGCAGCCGTGAGATGAAGGACTGGACGAGCGAGGGGTCGGACATGCGGCAAGAGGAATGTGGTTTGCCCAGTGCACGGCAAGCCACGTTCCCGACGAGTTCATCGACCTCGGCATGAAAGTCCTTCTGACCGGCGCGACCGGCTTCATCGGAAGCCGACTGCGTTGCGCCCTGCTATCGCGCGGCCACGCCGTGGTTGCCGTGTCGCGCCACCCGCCCTCCATCGCGAATGCGGGCGAAACGTGGGTCGCGCTCGACATGGCGACGGCCACCTCGGCCGATTGGCGAGCGCCGCTGCAGGATGTCGACGCCGTCGTCAACACGGTCGGCATCTTTCGCGAACGCGGCGACCAGACCTTCGCCGCGTTGCACATCCGCGGCCCGCAGGCGCTTTTCACCGCCTGCGTCGCGGCCCGCGTGGGGCGTGTCGTGCAGTTGTCAGCGCTCGGCGCAGACGTGGGTGCCGAAACGGCCTACCACCAGAGCAAGCGAGCCGCCGACGAGATGCTGCTGAGCTTGCCGATTGACGGTGTGGTGGCACAACCCTCGCTGGTCTTCGGCGAAGACGGGCCCAGTGCGAAGGTGTTCCTCGCCTGGGCAAGTCTGCCCCTCTTGCCGCTGCCGGCGAGAGGCCAGCAGAGCCTCCAGCCGGTGCACGTTGACGACGTGGTCCATGCCCTGCTCGCGCTGATCGAATCGCATGGCCATTCGGGCATGCGTGTGCCGCTGGTCGGGCCGCGGCCGCTGAGTCTCGCCGAGTACCTCCAGGCCTTGCGCCGATCGCTGGGCTTGCCCGCGGCGCACGCGGTATCGATCCCGCCGACTCTGATGGCGCGGGCCGCACGCCTGGGCGACCGCTTTCCCGCGAGCCTTTTCGACACCGCCAGCTGGAAGATGCTGCAGCGAGGCAACGCCGCCCCGGTCAATGCAATCACGCAGCTCTTGCGGCACGCGCCGCGCGATCCCCAGCAATTCGTGGCGGCGGAACACGCGCACGCCTACCGCAGCCAGGCGCGACTGAGCTGGCTGTTGCCGTTGTTGCGGTGGTCGCTCGCCAGCGTCTGGATCGTGACCGGCATCGTTTCGTTCGGCCTGTACCCGCGCGAGGACAGCTTCGCGCTGCTCGCGCGTGCGGGCGTGCCGGCGTCGCTGCAGCCGCTGATGCTCTACGGCGCGGCGACGCTTGATCTGCTGTTCGGCGTGGCCTGCGTCTGGCCGCTGCGCCGCAGGCGGTGGCTGTGGTCGGCACAGGCGGGGCTGATCCTCGTCTACACCGCGATCATCAGCGTCCGCCTGCCGGAGTTCTGGCTGCACCCGTACGGGCCGGTGCTCAAGAACGTCGCCCTGCTCGCGATGCTGCTGCTGCTCGCCATGCTTGAGACCCCGGGGCGCAGACGATGAACGAGTACCTGACCGTCAAGTGGCTGCACATCCTGTCGTCGACCCTGCTGTTCGGCACCGGCATCGGCTCGGCCTTCTATCTGCTCGTGTCCACATTGCGCCGCGACGCGCGCGTGGTCGCCGGCGCCGCGCGCATCGTCGTCGTCGCCGACTGGATGTTCACCGCGACCACCGTGGTGTTCCAGCCCTTGAGCGGCTGGTACCTCGCACATCTCTCCGGCATGCCGCTGTCCACACCATGGATCGCGTGGTCACTCCTGCTGTATGCCGTTGCCGTTGCCTGCTGGCTGCCTGTCGTGTGGCTGCAAGTGCGCTTGCGCGATCTTGCCGGCGAGGCCGCGCGGCATGGAACGGCGCTTCCGCCGACCTACGACCGCTACTTTCGCGCCTGGGTGGCTCTTGGCTTTCCCGCCTTCTTCGCATTCGTCGCGATCTTCTATCTGATGACTGCGAAGCCGTCGTGAAGCGTCACGAGGGCACCGGAGCCGCATTCCTCGCATGTCCGAAAAGAGAAGCCCCGAGAGGCTTTCACCTGTCGGGGCTTGCGAAGACTGGAGGCGCGGGCCGGAGTCGAACCGACCTACACGGATTTGCAATCCGGTGCATAACCGCTTTGCTACCGCGCCATGGAACTGCGGACCGAATTCTCACACAAGCGACGCGGCCCGTCGTGCTGCGGGCTTTGCTGCATCGCAAGCCGTGGGGCACTCGGGGCAGGCCCCCTGAACGAGAAAGGGAAGCCGGAGCTTCCCTTTTCAGAATCTGGAGCGGGAGACGAGTCTCGAACTCGCGACCTCAACCTTGGCAAGGTTGCGCTCTACCAACTGAGCTACTCCCGCGCTGTGCCGAACGCCAACTGCTTGTTCGACAGCGCTTCGGCGGTACTGCATTTGCCGAAGCCTCGCATTATATGCAAAAAAGAAGGCCGCATGCAAAGCGGCCTTCGATTCGTCCGCGCGGGCTCAGTGCTTGAGGGTGTCCCCCACCGCAGCGGGTGCGCCCGCCGCTTCAGGCTTGGGTTCGACCTTGGGGGGCTCTTCGTCCGGCAAGGCCTGCGGCGCGGTTTCCAGCGCAATGTCGAGCACCCGGTCGATCCACTTGACCGGGATGATCTCCAGGTGGTTCTTGACGTTCTCCGGGATGTCCTGCAAGTCCTTGACGTTCTCCTCCGGGATGAGCACCGTCTTGATCCCGCCGCGATGGGCCGCGAGCAGCTTCTCTTTGAGGCCGCCGATGCCGGTGACTTCACCACGCAGCGTGATCTCGCCGGTCATCGCCACGTCGGCACGCACCGGGATGCCGGTCAGCGCCGAGACGAAGGCCGTCGTCATCGCGATGCCGGCGCTCGGGCCGTCCTTGGGCGTGGCACCGTCGGGCACGTGAATGTGGATGTCGCGCTTCTCGAACAAGTCGTCCCTGATGCCCAGTCGCCGCGAGCGTGAGCGCACGACCGAACGCGCCGCTTCGACCGACTCCTTCATCACGTCGCCCAGTGAGCCGGTGCGGATGATGTTGCCCTTGCCCGGCATGATCGCCGACTCGATGGTCAGCAGGTCGCCGCCGACCTCGGTCCACGCCAAGCCGACCACCTGGCCGACCTGGTTCTTCTTCTCGGCCTGGCCGTAGTCGTAGCGCCGCACGCCAAGGAAGTCGTTCAGGTTCTCGTCGGAGACGGTCACCTTCCCCACGTACTTCTTCAGCTGGATGCCCTTGACCACCTTGCGGCAGATCTTGGAGATCTCGCGTTCGAGCGAACGCACGCCGGCTTCGCGCGTGTAGTAGCGGATGATGCCCCGCACCGCGGACTCGGTGACTTCCATCTCCTCGTCCTTGACGCCGTTGTTCTTCGCCTGCTTCGGCAGGAGATAGCGTTGGGCGATGTTCAGCTTCTCGTCTTCGGTGTAGCCCGACAGGCGGATCACTTCCATCCGGTCCAGCAGGGCCGGCGGGATGTTCATCGAGTTGGAGGTCGCGATGAACATCGTGTCCGACAGGTCGAAATCGACCTCGACGTAGTGGTCGCTGAAGGTGTGGTTCTGCTCCGGGTCCAGCACCTCGAGCAGCGCCGAGGACGGATCGCCCCGGAAGTCCATGCCCAGCTTGTCGATCTCGTCGAGCAGGAACAGCGGGTTGCGGGTTCCGACCTTGGAGAGGCTTTGCAGCACCTTGCCCGGCATCGAGCCGATGTAGGTGCGGCGGTGGCCACGGATCTCGGCCTCGTCACGCACGCCGCCCAGTGCCATGCGCACGAACTTGCGGCCGGTGGCACGCGCCACCGACTGGCCGAGCGAGGTCTTGCCGACGCCCGGAGGCCCGACCAGGCACAGGATCGGCGCCTTGACCTTGTCGACGCGCTGCTGCACCGCGAGGTACTCGAGGATGCGGTCCTTGACCTTCTCCAGGCCGTAGTGGTCCTCGTTCAGGACTTCCTCGGCGTGCAGCAGGTCGTGCTTGATCTTGGTCTTCTTGCTCCACGGCAGGTTGACCAGGGTGTCGATGTAGTTGCGCACCACCGTCGCCTCGGCCGACATCGGCGACATCAGCTTGAGCTTCTTCAGCTCGGCGTCGACCTTCTTGCGAGCCTCCTTGGGCATCTTGGCGGCAGTGATCTTCTTTTCCAGCTCCTCCATGTCGGCGCCTTCTTCGCCGTCACCGAGTTCCTTCTGGATTGCCTTGACCTGCTCGTTCAGGTAGTACTCGCGCTGGCTCTTCTCCATCTGGCGCTTGACGCGCCCGCGGATGCGCTTTTCGACCTGCAGGATGTCGACTTCGTGTTCGAGCTGCTCGAGCAGCTTTTCCAGCCGCTTGTCCACGGCGAACAGGTCGAGCACCGACTGCTTGTTCTCGAGCTTGAGCGGCAGGTGCGCGGCAATCGTGTCGGCGAGGCGGCCGGCGTCGTCGATGCCCGCGATGGAAGTGAGGATTTCCGGCGGGATCTTCTTGTTCAGCTTGACGTATTGGTCGAACTGCTGCGTTACGGCGCGGCGCAGCGCCTCGATTTCCGGCTTGGTCTCGGCCTCAGGCGGCACCGGGGTCACGTCGGCGACGAAGTGCTCGCCGTTGTCCCTGATGCTGTGGGTATTGGCACGCTGGATGCCTTCGACCAGCACCTTCACGGTGCCGTCGGGCAGCTTCAGCATCTGCAGGATGCTCGAGACGCAGCCGACCTCGAACATGTCGTCGGGCTTCGGCTCGTCCTTGCCGGCCGCCTTTTGCGCGACCAGCATGATCTGCCGGCCCGCTTCCATGGCGGCTTCGAGCGCCTTGATGGACTTGGGTCGGCCCACGAACAGCGGAATCACCATGTGGGGGAAAACGACCACGTCGCGCAGCGGAAGCAGCGGCAAGGTGATTTGTTCGGCGGGCAGGATGGGATGTCCGGACATTGAGACCTCTCTTTCTCAAGCCCATCTAGGGCCTGAGCGACTGTTTGCAAGAAGCCGGCCCGCTCTGCGGCGGGATCCGGCACCGGACTTCAGGCGCTGGCCTTGCTTTGCTCGCGATAAACCAGCAGGGGTTTCGCGTTGTCTTCTATCGTATGTTCGTCGAGTACCACCTTGGCAACGCCATCGAGCGTCGGCAAGTCGAACATCGTATCGATCAGCGACTGTTCCATGATCGAGCGCAACCCCCGGGCGCCCGTCTTGCGCGCCAGCGCCTTGCGGGAGATGGCGGCCAAGGCAGACGGGCGAATCTCGAGTTCGACGCCGTCCATTGAAAACAGCTTCTGGTATTGCTTGACGAGTGCGTTCTTCGGCTCCGTCAGTATCTGAACCAGGGCGTCCTCGGTCAGTTCCCCAAGCGTGGCCACCACCGGCAGGCGGCCTACGAGTTCGGGAATAAGGCCGAACTTGATCAGGTCTTCCGGCTCGACTTCGCGGAAAACCTCCGAAACCCGCCGCTCGGTCTTGGTGTGGACGGTGGCGGCAAAACCGATACCCGATTTCTCGGAGCGGTTTTGAATCACTTTCTCGAGACCGTCGAAGGCGCCCCCGCAGATGAACAGGATATTGGTCGTGTCGATCTGCAGGAAGTCCTGGTTCGGGTGCTTGCGACCGCCCTGCGGCGGGACCGACGCCATGGTGCCCTCGACCAGCTTGAGCAGCGCCTGCTGCACGCCTTCGCCGGAGACATCCCGGGTGATCGAGGGGTTGTCCGCCTTGCGCGAGATCTTGTCGATCTCGTCGATGTAAACGATGCCGCGCTGCGCCTTCTCGACGTCGTAATTGCAGTTCTGCAGCAGCTTCTGGATGATGTTCTCGACGTCCTCGCCCACGTACCCGGCTTCGGTCAGCGTGGTCGCATCGGCGATGACGAACGGAACGTTGAGTAGACGCGCGAGCGTTTGCGCGAGCAGGGTCTTGCCTGAGCCGGTGGGGCCGATCAGCAAGATGTTGCTCTTGGACAGCTCGACCTCGTCCTTGGAGCGGCTCATGTGCTTGAGCCGCTTGTAGTGGTTGTAGACCGCCACCGACAGGGTTCGCTTGGCCGGGTCTTGCCCGATCACGTACTGGTCGAGGATGGACTTGATCTCGCTCGGGATCGGCAGGTCGGAACGCGCAGCCTTCGCGTCGGCGCCGTCAGCGGGCACCTCGTCGCGAATGATGTCGTTGCACAGCTCGATGCATTCGTCGCAGATGAAGACGGACGGGCCGGCGATGAGCTTCTTCACCTCGTGCTGGCTCTTGCCGCAAAAGGAGCAGTACAGGACTTTCTCGCTGGAGGAGCCTTTTTTGTCGGCCATGGGTGGGCAAGCGCTCGGGGGGTAAAGCTGATTGAATGATAGTGGAAAAGAAAACGGGGCCTTGCCGTAGAGAAAGACCCCGTTCGCTGCCCAGATCGTGTGGAAAAAGCCTCAGACGGCGCCTGTTCGTGCCGACAAGGCCGCCGCCATGCTCAGGCGCGCTTGTCGAGCACCTGATCGATCAGGCCGTAGTCGCGCGCCTCGGCGCCGGACATGAAGTAGTCGCGCTCGGAGTCGGCGCGAATCTTCTCGAGTGGCTGCCCGGTGCGTTCGGCCATGATCTTGTTCAGGCTCTCGCGCAGCTTCAGGATCTCGCGCGCCTGGATCTCGATGTCGGTGGCCTGGCCCTGGGCGCCGCCCGAGGGCTGGTGGATCATGATGCGGGAGTTCGGCAGGGCAAACCGCTTGCCCTTGGCACCGGCGGCAAGCAAGAACGCGCCCATGCTCGCCGCCATGCCCATGCACAGGGTGGACACGTCCGGCTTGATGAACTGCATGGTGTCGAACACCGACAACCCTGCGCTCACGGAGCCGCCTGGCGAGTTGATGTAGAGCGAGATGTCCTTGTCGGGGTTCTCGCTTTCCAGGAACAGCAGCTGGGCAACCACCAGGTTGGCCGTCTGGTCGTTGACGGGGCCCACCAGGAAGATCACCCGCTCTCGCAGCAGCCGGGAATAGATGTCGTAGGCACGTTCGCCGCGGCCCGACTGTTCGATGACGACGGGCACCATGCCCAGACCTTGTGTCTCCAGCGCGCTCATGGGGATCCTTGGGGAAGAGGAATCGGAACAATGAATGTTGGGTTCGATTATGTCGCGACAAGGGCAGGCGCGCAGAAGTGAAAAGGGCACCGCGCTCGCGCGCAGTGCCCTCGTTCGAACCGTGGCGGATCAGGCCGACATCAGCTCGTCGAACGGCACCTTCTTCTCGGTGACCTTGGCCTTGGCGAGCACGAAGTCGGCGACGTTGTTCTCGATGACCACTGCCTCGACTTCAGCCATGCGCTGGCGGTCGCCGAGGTACCAGCGAACCACTTCGGCGGGCTTCTCGTAGCTCTGCGCCATCTCCTCGATGTGCGCCTGCAGCTGCTCGGGCTGGGCCCGCAGGTTGTTGGCCCGCACCAGTTCGGCCACGACGAGCCCGAGGCGCACGCGCTTCTCTGCCTGCGGCTGGAAGATCTCGGCAGGAATCGGTGCCTTCTCGGCGTCTTTCACGCCGCGCTTCTTCAGGTCGGCGCGCGCGTTGTCGATCATGCGCTCGGTCTCCTGCTGGACGAGCGCCTTCGGCACGTCGAGCTCGGCCACCTTGACCAGCGCATCCATCACGGCCGACTTGTTGCGCGCAAGCACTCGGAACTTGACCTCGCGCTCGAGGTTCTTCTTGACGTCGGCGCGCAGCGCCTCGACGGTGCCTTCCTTGATGCCCAGCGATTTGGCGAAAGCCTCGTTGACTTCCGGCAGGTTCTGCGCCTCGATCTTCTTCACCGTGACGAGAAAGTCGGCTTCCTTGCCGGCCACGTCCTTGCCGTGGTAGTCCTCGGGGAATTGCAGCGGGAAGGTCTTGGAGTCGCCGGCTTTCATACCGCGCACCGCCTTGTCGAATGTCTCGAGCATCTGACCTTCGCCGATCATGAACTGGAAGGCCTCGGCCTTGCCGCCTTCGAAAGGCACGCCGTCGATCTTGCCTTCGAAGTCGATCGTGACGCGGTCGCCTTCCTGGGCACCCTCGGCCGCCGGCCGCTGGGCGAAGGTGCGGCGCTGCTTGCGCAGGATGTCGAGTGTCTTGTCGATGGCCTCTTCGGTGACGTCGGCCGAGACCTTCTCCACCTCGGCGGTGGACAGGTCGGCGATCTTCACTTCCGGATAGACCTCGAAGGTCGCGTCGAAGGCGATCTGACCCTCGCCGGCGCCTTCCTTCTCGGTGATCTTCGGCGGGCCGGCGACACGAAGCTTGGCTTCGGTGGCCGCTTCCTGGAAGGCCTGGCCGACCTTGTCGTTCATCACTTCGTACTGCACCGAGTAGCCGTAGCGCTGGGCCACCACCGACATCGGCACCTTGCCCGGGCGGAAACCGTCGGCCTTGACGGTGCGCGACAGGCGCTTGAGACGCGACTGCACCTCGTTGTTGATGGTGTCGGCGGCCAGCGTCAGCGTAATGCGGCGTTCGAGCTTGTCGAGGGTTTCAACGTTAACGGCCATGAGTGAAAGGACTTTCAGTTGTCGTTGCTGGTGCGCGGGGGGGGACTCGAACCCCCACACCATCGCTGGCGTCAGGACCTAAACCTGGTGCGTCTACCAATTTCGCCACCCGCGCGGTACCAGAAGTAGAGCGGGGTCGCCACGGCGACCCCTTCAAGGCAAGCGATCCGGTAAACCGCGTATTTTAGCCGGCTGCCAAGGCTTCCCTCGCGCCGGCGGGCGCGGATTTTTCCTGGCCTGCCGGTTTGACGCGGAACCAGGCGGCGTACATCGCCGGCAGCGACAGCAGGGTCAGTACGGTCGCGACGATGAGCCCGCCCATGATGGCCACTGCCATCGGCCCCCAGAAGACGCTGCGCGACAACGGGATCATTGCGAGCACCGCGGCCGCGGCCGTCAGGATGATCGGCCGCAAGCGCCGCACCGCCGCCTCAACGATGGCGTCCCAGGTCGGAACGCCCCTCGCGCGGTCCTGCTCGATCTGGTCGATGAGAATCACCGAGTTGCGCATGATCATGCCGATCAGCGCGATCACCCCGAGCAGCGCGACGAAACCGAAGGGCCGCCCGAGCAGCAGCAGCGCTGCCGCCACACCGGCGATGCCCAGCGGCCCGGTGAGAAAGACCAGCACCGAGCGGCTGAAGCTGTGCAGCTGCAGCATCAGCAGCGTGAACATGATGAACAGCATCAGCGGCGCGCCGGCGGCGATCGAGCCCTGGCCCTTGCTGCTCTCCTCCACTGCGCCGGCGATGTCGATGCGGTAGCCGGATTGCATCTTGTCGCGGATCGGCGCGAACAGCGGGTCGAGCTGCGCCGTGACGGTGGCACCCTGCAGGCCGTCGACGATGTCGCCTTGCACCGTTGCAGCGTAATCACGCCCTTCGCGCCACAGCACCCCCGGCTCCCAGACGAACTTGGCCTGGGCGATCTGCGACAGCGGAATGCTGCGGCCGGTGGACGTGGGAACGTAGGCGCTCGCGAGATCGGTCACGGCGTTGCGCTCTTCCAGCGGCTGGCGCAGCACGATGTCGATGAGCTTGTCGCCGTCGCGGTACTGGCCCACCGTCGATCCGCTGTTGATCGTGCGTGCGGCCTGCGCGATCGCCTGGCTCGACACGCCGAGCGCCCGCGCCTTGTCCTGGTCCACTTCCAGGCGCAGCGTCTTCACCGACTCGTTCCAGTTGTCGTTGACGCCGCGCAGGTTCGGGTTCTGGCGCATGACGGCTTTCACCTCGTCGGCGTATGCGCGCACCTTGGCCGGGTCGGGGCCGACCACGCGGAATTGCACCGGGTACGGCACCGGCGGCCCGTTCGGCAGCAGCTTGGCGCGGCCGCGCGCTTCGGGAAACTCGGTGGCGAGGATTTCGGGCAGCGTGGTGCGCAGCCGCTCGCGCGACGCATGGTTCTTGGGCAGCACGATCAGCTGGCTCACGTTGCTCTGCGGAAAGATCTGGTCGAGCACCAGTGCAAAGCGCGGCACGCCGCTGCCCACCCAGGTGGTCACGTGCTGCACGCCGTCGAGCTTGGCGATGCGCGCTTCGACGCGCTTGGTGACCTCTTCATTGGCCGAGAACGACGTGCCCTCGGGGTACCAAAGATCCACGAGCACCTCGAGCCGGCTCGAATCGGGGAAGAACTGGTTCTGCACCCGGCCCATGCCGGCGAGGCCCAGCAGCAGCGTGCCGATGGTCAGGCCGATGGTGATCCATCGATGCTGCACGCACCAGTTCACGAGCGCGCGAAAGCGCGTGTAGAACGGCGTGTCGAAGAGTTCATGCGGCTGGTCGCCGGCCGCGTGGGGGCGTGTCTTGAGCAGCAGCGTGCCGAGGTAGGGCACGAAGTACACCGACACCAGCCACGAGATCAGCAACGCCGCCGCCGTCACGGCGAAGATCGCAAACGTGTATTCGCCGACGGTCGACTTCGCCATGCCGATCGGCAGGAACCCGACCGCGGTGATCAGCGTGCCGGTCAGCATCGGCATCGCGGTGGCTTCATACGCGAATGTCGCGGCGCGCACCTTGTCGTAGCCCTCCTCCAGCTTGCGCACCATCATCTCGACCGCGATGATCGCGTCGTCGACCAGCAGGCCGAGCGCAATGATCAGCGAGCCGAGCGAGATCTTGTGCAGCCCGACACCCCAGTAGTACATCGTCACGAAGGTGATCGCGAGCACGAGCGGAATGGTGATGCCGACCACCATGCCGGGCCGCCAGTCGATCCGGAAGGGCTTGAAGTGCAGGCCCAGCGCCACGAAGCTCACTGCGAGCACGATCACCACCGCCTCGATCAGCACGCCGATGAACTCGCCCACCGAGCGCGCGACCACTGTCGACTGGTCCTGGAACTGCTGCATCTCCAGGCCCACCGGCAGCTCGGCGCGGATTGCGTCGGTCTCCTTCTTCAGCGCCTTGCCCATCTCGATGATGTCGCCGCCCTTGGCCATCGAAATGCCCAGCGCCAGCACCTCGCGGCCGCCGTCGCGGACCTTGACCTGGGGCGGGTCGACGTAGGCGCGCTTGATGGTGGCGATGTCGCCAAGCCTGAAGCTCGCCCCGCCCGCGCGAATCGGGAACACGTTCAGGTCATCGACCGATTTGAACTGTCCGCCCACGCGCACCTGCAGGTAGTCGGTGGGCGAATCAATCACCCCCGCCGACTCCACCGCGTTCTGTTGGCCGAGCTGCGCGATGACGGTGTTGAAGTCCAGGCCCAGTTGCGCGAGGCGCTTCTGCGAGATCTCGATGAAGACCTTTTCTTCCTGCGCGCCGAATATCTCGACCTTGTTGACGTCCTTGACCTTCAGCAGGCGCTGGCGCACGCGGTCCGCCTCGGCCTTCAGCTGCTCATAGCTGAAGCCGTCGCTCGACAGAGAGTAGATCGAGCCGTAGACGTCGCCGAACTCGTCATTGAAGAACGGGCCGATCACGCCCGCCGGCAGAGTGCCGCGCATGTCGTTGATCTTCTTGCGCGCCGTGTACCAGATCTGCGCCATCTCCTTGGGCGGCGAGGAGTCCTCGACCTGGAAGATGATCAGCGTCTCGCCGGGCTTGGAGTAGCTGCGGATCTTGTCGGAGTACGGCACCTCCTGCAGCGTCTTCTCCAGCTTGTCGGTCACCTGGTCGGCGATCTGCTGCGCGGTCGCACCCGGCCAATAGGCGCGCACCACCATCGCGCGGAAGGTGAACGGCGGGTCCTCGTCCTGCCCGAGCTGGAAGTAGGCCGCGACGCCGAGCACCATCAGCACCACCAGCAGGTAGCGTGTCAGCGCCGGGTGCTCGAGCGCCCAGCGGGAGATGTTGAATCGATGAACGTGGCTCGAGGCCGAGCCTGCGCCGCTGTGTGCTGCACTCACGGGGGGCTCCGCTTACTTGGCCGTCACGGCCGTGGCCATGGCGGTGGTGGCCGCTGCCGCGACGGTCGGGTCGGCATACAGCTTCACCTTCTGGCCGGGGTTGAGCACGTGCACCCCGGCCGTGACGACCACCTGCCCCGGCGCCAGCCCCGCAGTGACCACCGCGTCGTTGCCGTCCGCACCGGCGATCTGCACCGGTTGCGCCTTGACGGTCATGCTCGACGGATCGACCACCCAGACGATCGTGCGACCCTGCTCTTCCTTCAGCGCGGACAGCGGCAGCTTGTTGATGCCGACAGACTTGGGCAGCTCGACCACCATTGTCGCCGTCTGGCCGAGACGAACGCTCTTCGATGCATCGCTGCCGATGTCGGCCTTGACGACGAAGGTGCGCGTGACCGGGTCGGCCGCGGCGGCGATCTCGCGAATCTGCGCCGGCAGCGGCTCGCCGGTGGCGCCCCAGAGCCGGACCTTGAAGCGGCCGGGCTGCGCCGCCATGGCCTTCATCAGGTCGACCTGGTCCTCGGGCACCGAGAACACGACGTCGCGCGCGCCGTCGTGGGCCAGGCGCAAGACCGGCGTGCCGGCAGCCACGACCATGCCCGGCTCGGCTTCTACCGCCGTGATGACGCCGTTCGCATCGGCAAGCAGCGCCGAGTAGGCGGCCTGGTTGCCCTGAACGCTGGCCTGCGCCTTCGCCTGGTCGAGCTGCGCCCGCGCAGCCTTCAGCGCGGTGTCGCGGCGCTCGAGTTCGGCCGAGCTGATGAAGCCCTGGTCGCGCAATTCCTTGAAGCGCTGGAAGTCGGCCTGGATCTGGTCATGGTTGGCCTGTGCTGCGACCAGCGCCGCGCGAGCGGCGTCCTGCCCGAGACGCAGGTCCTGCGGATCGAGCTGCGCCAGCACCTGCCCGGCCCTCACCGCGCTGCCGACGTCGACGTGGCGGCGCACCAGCTTTCCGCCGACGCGAAAACCGAGGCGCGACTCGGTCCGAGCGCGCACGTCGGCCGCGTATTCGCGCACGCCGCCGGCGGCGTCGGCGGACACGGTGACCGTTCGCACGGCGCGGATGGGTTCGGGTGCGGGTTCTGGCTTGGCGCAGGCGGCGAGCACGGAAACGGCGGCCAACGACGGGAGGAGTAGCAAACGCATGGCGATCCTTCGGCAATGCACAACGCGAGGAGTGGAAACGGCCTGGCGGTCTGAACTGCTGGACGGCGCGGGAGGCGGCGGCAAATGACTGACTGGTCAGTAATATATTCGCGGCGACCGCACCTGTCAAATACGAATTGGTCTCAGAACCGCGCAAACCGGCGTGACACACATGCCGTGGACAATGCGTGCCGTGAGCGTTGAGCACTACGAAAATTTCCCGGTTGCGTCATTGCTGTGTCCGCCCCGGCTGCGGCCAGCCGTGGTGGCGCTGTACGGCTTCGCCCGCACCGCCGACGATCTCGCCGACGAAGGCGACGCGACGCCCGAACAGCGTCTTGTCGACCTCGCCCGCTACCGGCGCGACCTCGACGCCGTGCTGGCGGGCGAAGCGCCGTCCGGACGCTGGGCCACCGTCTTCGTCCCGCTCGCCGCCGCGATCCGGGATTTCAGACTGCCGGGCTCGTTGCTGCATGACCTCCTGAGCGCATTCGAGCAGGACGTGATCAAGCACGACTACACCGACCGCGCCGACCTGCTCGACTACTGCCGCCGGTCGGCCAACCCAGTGGGGCGCCTGGTGCTGCAACTGCACGGCATTCACGACGATGCCGCGCTCACGCAATCGGACGCCATTTGCACCGCCTTGCAACTGACCAACTTCTGGCAAGACATGCGCATCGACACGGCGCGCGGCCGTCTCTACCCGCCGCGTGCCGACAGGCTGCGTCGCCGCGTGAGCGACCACGCGCTGCTGTCCGGCGAAGACAGCGATGCCGCCCGCCGGCTGCTGGCCGATCTCGTGTCGTGGGCGCGCTCGCTGATGCTGTCGGGCTCGCCGCTCGTGCACCGGGTGCCGGGGCGCGCGGGCTGGGAGCTGCGCCTGGTCGTTCAAGGCGGACTGCGCATCCTCGAAAAAATTGAGGCGCTCGACCACGCGACACTGCGCGAGCGCCCCACCCTGCGCTGGTTCGACGCCCCGCTGCTGTTGTGGCGCGCGGTTTGCATGCGGCCACCCATGTCCGCCCTGGCGCGCACGACTCCATGACCCCAGAACAATACGTGCAAGAGAAGGCCGCCAAGAGCGGATCGAGCTTCTACTACGCCTTCCTGTTCCTGCCACCGCCGCGACGGGCTGCGATCACTGCCTTTTATGCGTTTTGCCGAGAGGTCGACGACGTGGTGGACGAGGTTGGCGAGCTCTCGGTGGCCGCGACCAAGCTCGCGTGGTGGCGCAAGGAAGTGGCCGAGAGTTTTGCCGGGCGGCCGACGCACCCCGTCACCAAGGCCTTGATGCCGCATGCCGCGCCCTTCGGCGTGCAGGCGGCACACCTGCTGGCCGTCATCGAGGGCTGCCAGATGGATCTCGAACAGTCGCGCTACCTCGACTTCCCGGGGCTCGCCCGCTACTGCCACCTGGTCGCCGGCGTCGTGGGTGAGGTTGCCGCCAACGTGTTCGGCCGCAGCAGCGAACAGACCGTCGCTTACGCGCATCGCTTGGGGCTCGCGATGCAGCTCACCAACATCATCCGCGACGTCGGCGACGACGCGCGTCGCGGCCGCATCTACATCCCGGTGTCGGAACTGCAGCAGTTCGACGTCAAGGCGCACGAGATACTCAACCGCAAGCCGCCCTACGGCTACAGCGATCGCTTCACGGCGCTGATGAAGTTCCAGGCTGAGCGCGCGCACCGATGCTACGACGAGGCCTTTGCGCTGCTGCCCGAGGCAGAGCGCGCTGCGCAGAAGCCGGGGCTGATGATGGCCAACATCTACCGCACGCTGCTGCGCGAGATCGAGGCCGACCACTTCCAGGTGCTGCACCAGCGCACGTCGCTCACGCCGCTGCGCAAGCTCTGGATCGCCGTGCGCACGAACTGGCGAGGCCGTTGATGCCCGCGCAACGCTGGGCCGTCGTCGGCGGCGGCTGGGCCGGCATGGCCGCCGCCGTCGAAGCCCGCCTGCGTGGCATCGAGCCGACGCTGATCGAGATGGCGCCGCAGTGGGGCGGTCGAGCCCGGCGTGTCGAGATTGACGGCCTGCCGCTCGACAACGGCCAGCACATCCTCATCGGTGCCTACAGCGAGACGCTGCGCCTGATGCAGGTGGTGGGCGTCTCGCTCGACGACGCCTTTTTGCGCATGCCCTTGCGCCTGACGACGCCCGACGGGCATGGACTGACACTGCCGCCCGGCTCGCCGCTGGCCGCGTTCACCCGCGGCGTGTTTGCGCACACGGCCTGGCCGCTCGGCCACCGGTTATCGCTGCTGAGCACGGCCGCAGGCTGGGCTCTGAGGGGCTTTCGCTGCGACGACGCGACGAGCGTCGCGCAGCTCACCCGGCGCTTGCCGGCGGCGCTGCGCGACGAGCTGATCGACCCGCTGTGCGTGGCCGCGCTCAACACCCCGGCACGCGAAGCAAGCGGCCGCGTGTTCCTGCGCGTCCTGCGCGATGCGCTGTTCAGTGGCCCGGGCTCGGCCGACCTGCTGTTGCCGAAGCAGCGGCTGAGCGAACTGCTGCCTCATCCGGCGGCACGCTGGCTGCAAGCGCACGGCGGCACGCTGCGGCTCGGCACCCGGGTCGAGCGCATCGACGCCTGCGAATCGGGTTGGCAGATCGGCGGCGAGCACTTCGAGGGAGTCATCCTCGCGACCACCGCCGTCGAAGCTGCCCGGCTGGTGCGACCTTTCGCGCCCGATTGGGCGGAACGCGCGGCGGCGCTCCGCTACGAGCCGATCGTGACCGTCTATGCGCAAAGCGATGGCACGCGCCTGCCGCAACCGCTTTTTGCCCTGCCCTCGGACGAACAGGATCGGCCGGCACAGTTCGTCTTCGATCACGGCCAGCTCGGCGGACCCGAGGGCGTGCTCGCCTTCGTGATCAGCGGCGCTCAACCCTGGCTTGAGCGGGGGCTGGATCACACGCGCGATGCCACGATCCGGCAGGCACAGCAGACATTGGGTGCGCATCTGCGCAGCCCGCTGCGCGCTCTGCGCGTGTTGACGGAACGGCGCGCAACCTTCCGCTGTACTCCTGGTCTGCAACGGCCGCCTGCTGCCATCGCCCCGGGACTGCAGGCCGCTGGCGACTACGTGGCCGGGCCGTATCCGGCAACACTCGAAGGCGCGGTGCGATCCGCCGTGCAAGCCGTCGCCGCGCTCGCGCCGCGGTGACTAGCGCCTGGCGAAGGGCGCGGCGAGGGGCTCGCCGATGAACACCCCTTGCAGCGGCCAGGCCACGCTCTTCCAGTAAGCCTCGATCGCCGTACTGCCCTGCGCGTAGTTCAAGAGCAGGACTTGCGGATGCGGAAACTTCTGCTGGTGCGCACAGGGCTCCGAGACGGTGCCGTAGCTCGCCGTCGCGCCGGCGTTGATCCATTCGATTGCGCTCATCTGATCGCCCTTGCCGTCTAGCCTGCCGCCGAAAGAAGTCAGGTGGTCGGCCAGCGCGCCGGGCAGCCAGCTCACGGTGTCGATCTTGTCGACCTGCGTGGCGCCGGTCTGATAAACGAGCACGCGCTCCTCGTTCTCCAGCGCCTGCGTCTGCTGCACATGAACCATGATGCCCGCGCCGCGCAGCAGACCGGGCGGCGGGTACAGCGGCGCGCGGGCGCTGCGTGCCCTGTCGCTGGTGACGATGAAGTGGGCATGAGCCGGTGGCGCGCCGCGCAGGCCGAGCGAGCGATCGGCCTTCACCCCGCGCTCGATCAGCGCTTGCGCTGCCGCCACGTCCTTGGCCGCCAGCAGCATTGCCGGCCGCAGTTTCAGATCGGAGAAAGGCCTGGCGGTGCGGGCATTGAAGTAAGGCGAGGGCCTGGTCGGCGCGCAACCGCGATGCGCATCGACGCACGGGCCCGCGTCGTAGCCCAGGGCGAGCGCTCCGGTGATCGAGTTGCAGCTCACTGCGAAAGGCACCGTCCACGCCAGCGCCAGCGCCTGCGTGCGTGGGCCGAAGTGCGTTTCGATCGCCGTCTTCAGCGCGTCGAATTCCTCGGGCGTCAGGCTTGCCTTGACCGGGAGCTCGACACGAAGCACCTGCGCCGGCGCGAGCTTGCGCGCCCGGATGTAGAACTCACCCACCTCCACCGAGTAAGGGTCGGCGGTGTTGATCACGAGCCCGAGATCCTTGTTCGTCAAGCGCCCGCCGACGCGGGGCACGGCCACCGCCGGCGACGGCACAGCGAACGAACTCGGCGCCGTCGATGCGGCGCCCCCGGGGCTTGAAGCGCTGGGTGCGGCGAGTGAAGTGCCGGCCAGGCAAAACAACGACGCCAAGCGGGCAACGCAGCGGATCACCTCCCGGGATGCAAACCTACATTTCGCCATGCAAAATTCAACCAAACTGAGTGACAATTGACCGCATGAAGAACAGCGAAGCCAAGACTCCGACCATCCAGGTGCTGGAGCGCACGTTCTCCCTGCTCGACGTGCTCGCGTCTTACCAGGACCCGGTCTCGCTGAAGACGATCAGCGAGCAGACGGGGCTGCATCCATCGACCGCTCACCGCATCTTGAACGATCTGGCGATCGGCCGATTCGTCGACCGCCCGGAAGCGGGCAGCTATCGGCTCGGCATGCGGCTGCTCGAACTGGGCAACCTGGTGAAGGCTCGACTGGACGTGCGCGACGCCGCGCTCGGGCCAATGCGCGAGCTGCACAAGCTGACGCACCAGCCGGTCAACCTTTCGATGCGACAAGGCGACGAGATCGTCTACATCGAGCGCACCTACAGCGAGCGCTCGGGCATGCAGGTCGTGCGCGCCATCGGCGGCCGCGCTCCACTGCATCTGACCTCGGTGGGCAAGCTCTTCCTCGCGCACGACGATCCGCAGCGCGTGCGCGCCTATGCCACGCGCACGGGTCTCGCCGGCCATACGCGCAACAGCATCACCAGCCTGCCGACGCTGGAACGCGAGTTGTCGAAGGTACTGCACAGCGGCACGGCGCGCGACGACGAGGAACTGGAGCTGGGCGTGCGCTGCATGGCCGCTGGCATCCTGGACGACCAGGGCAAGCTCGTGGCCGGACTGTCCATCTCGGCACCGGCCGATCGGCTGGAGGAGGCATGGCTCGAGCGTCTCAAGTCGACCGCCGCAGAAATCTCCGCCGCACTGGGCCACCGGAGCAGCCCACTCGGCAGCGCTGCTGTCGCGACCTCCAAGTGAAAGGGCCCGCCGAGGCGGGCCCTTTCTCTCCAACGACGAACTACTTTCAAGTCGAGAGCTTGTTCAGGATGTGACGTCGGGCAGCGCATTGGCGGCGGGGACGTTCTCGCTCAGCCACTTTCGTACCCGCTCGGCGTCGCCCAGGCGGGAGTACTTGCCGGCCGAGTCGAGGAACACCATGATCAGCTTGCGGCCCGCCATCTCCGCCTGCATGACGAGGCAGCGCCCGGCCTCGGAGATGTAGCCGGTCTTCTGCAGACCGATCTCCCAGCTGGGGTTGAGCACCAGCCGGTTGGTATTGCGGAACTGCATCTGGCGCTTGCCGACCGCCACCTGGTGCTCGGGCGAAGTCGACAGCTCACGAATGATCTGGTGGTCGTAGGCCGCCTTGACGAGTGTCGCGAGATCTCGTGCGCTCGACTGGTTGCGGCTCGACAGTCCGGTCGGCTCGACGTAGCGGGTATCCGCCATGCCCAGTTGCAGCGCCTTGCGGTTCATTGCTGCGACAAATGCGTCGGCCCCGCCGGGATAGTGCCGGCCGAGTGCGTTGGCGGCCCGGTTCTCCGACGACATCAGCGCCAGGTGGAGCATCTCGCCGCGGGTCAGCCGCGTGCCCACCCGCAACCTCGACCCGCTGTTCTTTTCGCTGTCGACGTCGTCTTGCGTGATCGTCAGCACCTCGTCGAGCGGCAGCTGCGACTCGGTGACGACCACGGCCGTCATCAGCTTGGTCAGCGAGGCGATGGGCAAGACGGCTTGGGAATTCTTGCTGAACAGGACTTCGTCGGTGTCCTGGTCCAGCACGAGGGCAACGCCCGACTTCAAGTCGAGCGGATCGGGCGTGGCGTGAAGGCCGGCCAGCTGCCCATAGGAGCTTCGGGCAGGGGCGACGCGCATCACCGAACGAACACGCTTGACGTTGCGGGCGGCCGCGCGCACTGGCGCGGTGGCCGACTTGGCCGTGATCTTCTTCTTGGCACCGCGTGCTGCCGCGTCCGCTGGGGACACGAAACACAACGCCGCCGATAGAGCGAACAACGTTGCCGAAACGAATTTTGACAGGTACAGCACGTCAACCTCTGCTCACACGGTAGCGCCAGTGTAGGCGAAAGGAAAACGCCGCGCAAGATCAACAACTTACGCTGCCCTTCTCAAGTGGCGCTTGAGTCGAGTCAGAAGTGTGACAAAGGTCTCGGCCTCGGGCTACCCCTGGGCCGCGACACGTTCCATCTTGCTGTGCAGCTTGTTCAGCGCCGCGAGGTACGCCTTGGCGGATGCCACGACGATGTCCGGATCGGCACCGACGCCGTTGACGACGCGGCCGCCGTGTTGCAGCCGAACCGTCACTTCGCCTTGCGATTCTGTGCTGCCGGAGGTGATGGCATTGACCGAATACAAGAGCATTTCGGCGCCACTTTGCACCTTGGACTCGATCGCCTTGAGACTCGCGTCGACTGGTCCGTTGCCGTCACTCTCGGCATGGTGCTCGAGCGTGCCGGCGGCAAAAGCCACCTTGGCATGCGGGCGCTCGCCCATCTCCGAACGCTGCGACAGCGCGAGCAGCCGGTAGTGCTCATGTTCGGTGGTGACCGACTCGTCCATCACCAGGGCGACGATGTCTTCGTCGAAGATGTCGCTCTTGCGATCGGCCAGTTCCTTGAACTTGGCGAACGCCGCGTTGACCTCGGTCTCCGACTCCAGCTCGATGCCCAGTTCCTGGAGCCGCTGCTTGAAGGCATTGCGCCCCGACAGCTTGCCGAGCACGATCTTGTTGGCCGACCAGCCCACGTCTTCGGCGCGCATGATCTCGTAGGTGTCGCGCGCCTTGAGAACGCCATCCTGGTGGATGCCGGAGGCGTGCGCAAACGCGTTGGCGCCGACCACCGCCTTGTTGGGCTGCACGACGAAGCCGGTGGTCTGCGCGACGAGGCGCGAGATCGGCACGATCTGCGTCGCATCGATGCCAAGCTCGAGGCCAAAGTAGTCGCGGCGGGTTTTCACTGCCATCACCACCTCCTCCAGCGAGCAGTTGCCGGCGCGTTCTCCCAAGCCGTTGATGGTGCATTCGACTTGGCGCGCGCCGCCGATCTTCACGCCGGCCAACGAGTTCGCCACCGCCATGCCGAGGTCGTTGTGGCAATGCACAGACCAGACCGCCTTGTCGGAGTTCGGTACCCGCTCACGCAGCTCGCCGATGAAATTGCCGTAGAGCTCGGGGATAGCGTAGCCCACGGTGTCGGGAATGTTGATCGTCGTTGCGCCCTCGGCGATGACTGCCTCGAGCACGCGGCACAGGAAGTCCGGGTCCGACCGGTAGCCGTCTTCCGGCGAGAACTCGACATCGCCCGTCAGGTTGCGGGCGAAGCGCACGGCGAGCTTGGCCTGCTCGTGCACCTGGTCGGGTGTCATGCGCAGCTTCTTTTCCATGTGCAGCGCGCTCGTCGCGATAAAGGTGTGGATGCGCGATCGCGCCGCACCCTTCAGCGCTTCGGCCGCGCGCGAGATGTCGCGGTCGTTGGCGCGAGCGAGCGAGCAGACGGTCGACTCCTTCACATGGTCGGCGATCGCCTTCACCGCCTCGAAGTCGCCGTTGCTCGAAGCTGCGAACCCGGCCTCGATGACGTCGACGCGCAGCCGCTCCAGCTGCCGGGCAATGCGCAGCTTCTCGTCCTTGGTCATCGAGGCGCCCGGCGACTGCTCGCCATCGCGCAGCGTCGTGTCGAAGATGATCAGCTTGTCGGCCATGGTGGCTTTCTCCTGCAGTGGCTGCGTACGGATCTTAGGCGAGTGTCGCCGGAGCAAAGCGCAACGCACCGCGCTTCGTCGCACGCTCCAGCCCCGAGGCAATGGCCTTCAGCGAGGCGGACACGATGTTGGCATCGATGCCGACGCCGAACAGCGTCAGCGCGTCGCCGATGCGCAGTTCGAGGTAGGCCACTGCCTTGGCGTCGGCGCCGCTGCCGATCGAGTGTTCGTGGTAGTCGAGCACACGCACCGGCGAGGCTGGCAGGTGCCGGTTCAGGCCATCGACGAAGGCATCGATCGGCCCCGAACCGCTGCCGTCGACGCTGAATTCGCGACCGCCGACACGCACCAGTGCTGACAGGCGCACCGTTTCGCCGGTGAAGACCGTGTGCTCCACGCGCGCCTGCGCGAGTTCGCCGATGCCGTACTCGTGTTCGAAGATGCGCCAGATATCGGCGGCGCTGAGCTCCTTGCCGCTGTCGTCCATCACCGACTGAACCGCCTGGCTGAACTCGATCTGCAGGCGGCGCGGCAGTTCGATCCCGTATTCGGTCTCGAGCAGGTACGAGATGCCGCCCTTGCCCGACTGGCTGTTGACGCGGATCACCGCGTCGTAGTTGCGCCCGAGATCCTTCGGATCGATCGGCAGGTAAGGCATGTCCCACATGTCGCCGTCGCGGCGTGCGGCGAAGGCTTTGCGTATCGCATCCTGGTGCGAACCGGAGAACGAGGTGTACACGAGATCTCCGGCGTACGGATGCCGCGGGTGCACGGGCAACTGGTTGCAGTGCTCGACGCAGCGGCGCACCTCGTCGATGTCGGAGAAGTCGAGTCCCGGCGACACGCCCTGCGTGTAGAGGTTCAGCGCAATGTTGACGAGGTCGACGTTGCCCGTGCGCTCGCCGTTGCCGAACAGGCAGCCTTCGATGCGGTCCGCGCCGGCCATCAAAGCGAACTCCCCGGCCGCCGTGCCCGTGCCGCGGTCGTTGTGCGGATGCACCGACAGCACGATGCTGTCGCGGCGCGCCAGGTGGCGGTGCATCCACTCGACCATGTCGGCGAAGATATTGGGCGTGCTGTGCTCCACCGTCGACGGCAGGTTGATGATGCACTTGCGCTGCGGCGTCGGCTGCCACACCTCGGTGACCGCGTCGACGACACGCTTGGAAAATGCGAGTTCGGT
>CAJPFZ010000401.1 GCA_905339355.1 Burkholderiaceae bacterium | reverse complement strand
ACCCAGATCCAGGCGAACACCCCGATGCTCATCATCAGCATCGACGCCACCGCCAGCGACACCGTGGAATGCATCACGAAGGGTGCGATCACACCCGCCACCAGGCCGTTGGCCATGCTGCCGATGAAGGCCTGGAACGACGAGGCCATGCCGCGGCGGTCGGGCACCAGGTCGAGCACCATCAGCGTCACCACGGGCACCATCAGCGCCCAGCCGAACGCGAAGATGGCGATCGGCAACAGCGCCCACCAGGCCTCGGCGGGAAACAGCAGGTTCAGGCCCAGGTTCACCACCGACACCAGGATCATGATGACGAAGCCGTGGCGGATCTGGTGCTTGGGCTTGATGCGCCCGGCGAGTCGCCCCGACATGAAGGCGCCGCCCATGATGCCGGCGATCGTCAGCGTGAAGAACCAGAAGAATTCGCCCGGCCCGAGCTTCAAGTGTTCGCCGAGGAACACGGGCGCCGACAGCACGTAGAGGAACATGCCGTTGAAGGGGATGCCGCTTGCGAGCGCGAGCATCAGGAAACGCGGGCTGGAGCCGAGCTGCCAGTAGCCGCGCATCAGGTTGCGCACGTTGAAGGCCTGCTTGTGCGTCGTGTGCAGGGTTTCGGGCAGCAGCCGGTAGTTGGCGATCCACAGCGCAACGCCGATGGCGGTCAGGAACCAGAAGATCGAGTGCCAGCCGACGTTGACGAACAGGAAGCCGCCGACCATCGGCGCCACCGCCGGCGCGACGCCGAAGTAGATCGTCACCTGCGACATCACGCGCTGCGCATCGGCCGGTGGGAACATGTCGCGGATCACCGCGCGCGAGACGACGATGCCCGCGCCGGCCGACATGCCCTGCAGCGCGCGGAAGAAGACCAGCGAGCCGATGCTGTCGGCCAGCGCGCAGCCGGCCGAGGCGAGCGTGAACAGCGCCACGCCCCACAGCACCACCGGGCGCCGGCCGAAGCTGTCGGATAGAGAACCGTGGAACAGGTTCATCACCGCGAAGCCGAACAGGTAGGCCGACAGCGTCTGCTGCATCTCGACCGGCGTCGCGCCGATCGTCTGAGCGATGCCGGTGAAGGCCGGCAAGTAGGTGTCGATCGAGAAGGGCCCCAGCATGCCCAGGCAGGCGAGCAGGAAGGCCAATGCCCATCGCGGGGCGCGCCAGAGCAGGTGGGCGTCGGGGTTCAAGGGGTTGTTGCTTCTCGAGGTCGATGAGTGGTTCGTCATCCCGGCGAACGCCGGGATCCATCGTGGCAGGTCAACCCACGGTTCCCTGGATCCCGGCTTTCGCCGGGATGACGCGGCTGCGGAAAAATGTGAAGCGAACCGATAGGCCGGATTCTGTGCGAGAGCCACTTCTTGCGAAGTCGCCCCCGTGACCGCCATTCCTCTGGGCCGTGCATCGCTGCAGCGGCTCGGTGCTACCTACCCGCACACTCTCCGGGCCAGATCAACGTGTGCCTACTTGGTATTGCTGCGCGTAGAGATTGCCCGTTTCACCCGGCGGATGGTCTTGCGACCGCCCGCCGACTCGTCTCTGTTGCTCTGATCCTCACCTCACGGTGGACAGCCGTTAGCTGCTACGCCGCCCTGTGCAGTCCGGACCTTCCTCCAGTGCGCCCTTTCGGGCCTTGCACCAGCGGCGGTCTGGCTCGCTTCACCGGCGGATTATCCCCGCGCGGGCCTGAACACGCTGGCGTCGCGATAGAAACCCGCGTCGGCGTTGTCCTGCCACCAGCCGGGCACGCCCAGCACCGGCAGCGGCAGAAACGGTTTGGCGGCCAGGGAGTCGGCCGTCAGCGTGGCCGCGAGGTGGCCGACCGCGTCGACCCCCTGCGGCACGAGCCAGGCGTGCGCGGTGATCGGCTTGCGCGGGTTGACGAGCTTGTCCATCAGCGCATGGCCGAACAGCGTGGTGCGCGCCTCGCTCCACAACCCGCGGCGGGTGACGAACAGCTCTTGCCAGGCGCGCGCGCGCAGCGCCTCCACCAGTTCCGGCGGCGCCTGCCACAGCACGGCGTTTTCGTCGAACAGCGTCAGCGCGTCGCGCACCGGGCCGCGGGTGGCGCCGATGCCGAGCCGTTCGATCTCTGCCGCCTGCAGCTCGTTGAGCCGGCGCTTGAGCGGCGCGAAGACGATCCACACCAATCCGTTGAACAGGTCGTGCAGGTTGTCGCGGGTGGGCACCTGGGCGCTGCGATAAATGAAGGCTTCGTAGGCCTCGCCTTCGGGCAGCGCCTCGTGGGCGACGAAGCGCAAGGGGCCGGCTGCGAGCACCTGTGCTCGCGCGCCGGCGTGCCGGTTGAGCGCGGCCGCCACGCTGCTTCCGCCCTCCAGGTCCGCACACACCGCCTCGCCGAGCGCGCGGTACGGTGCGAGCCACGGGCGCTGCCAGTCGACGGCGCGCCAGAAGACCATCAGGCGCGCGCGGGCCTCGCCTGCCGCTTGTCGCGCAGCACGAACTGCGAGCCGCGGCGGTCGAGTTCGAACAGCTGCGTCGCCTCGATCAGGTCGATCAGCTTGCGGTAGCCGTAGTTGCGCGGGTCGAAGCTCGCCTGGTTGCCGATCTGCTGTCCCACCGATCCGAGCGACGACCAGCCGTCCTCGCCGGCCGCCGATTCGACGGCGTTGCGCAGCAGCGTGACGAGCCGCGCGTCGCGTTTGAGCGCGGTGCTGTCCTGCTTGAGCGGCGCCGAGGCTTCGGCGGCGACCTCGGGCACCGCCTCGGCCGCAGGAGCTTCGGTCTTGGCGCCCGCTCGCGGCTTGCGGCGCGGCACGGCCTTGGCCTTGGCAGTCTTCTCGGCCGGCGCCTCGTCGGCCTCGCGCGTTGCGGCACCGAGGTTCTCGAGGTAGAGGAAACGCGAGCAGGCGTTGACGAACGGCGACGGCGTCTTCTTCGCGCCGAAGCCGAACACCTGCGCGCCCTTGGCCTTCAGGTGCATCACCAGCGGCGTGAAATCGGCGTCGGACGAGACGATGCCGAAGGCCTCGGGCTGATCGGTGTAGAGCAGGTCCATCGCGTCGATGACCATCACCATGTCGGTCGCGTTCTTGCCCTTGCTGTAGTCGAACTGCTGGATCGGGCGGATCGCGTACTCGTGCAGCACGTTCTCCCAGCCCTTCAGGCCGTCCTTCTTCCAGTTGCCGTAGGCGCGGCGGATGTTGGTGACGCCGATCTTCGCCAGCTCGGCGAGGATGACGTCGATCTTGCTGGCGGGCGAATTGTCCGCATCGATCAGCAAGGCAATGCGGGCTTGTTTTTCGATCATTTGCGGTCCACCAGAATCCATTGCAGTTGTTCGGCGCCGCGCAGCGGCTTGAGTTGGGCATCTCCGAAAGGCAGCGCCTCGGGCAGTGTCCACAGTTCGCGGCGCAGCGTCACGGTGCCTGTGTTGCGGGGCAGGCCATAGAAGGCCGGCCCGTTGAAGCTTGCGAAGGCCTCCAGCTGGTCGAGCGCGCCGGCCGCATCGAAGGCCTCGACGTACAGCTCCAGCGCGCTGTAGGCGGTGTAGCAGCCGGCGCAGCCCGTGGCATGTTCCTTCAGATGAGCCGCATGTGGCGCGCTGTCGGTGCCGAGGAAGAACTTGTTGCTGCCCGAGGTGGCGGCGCGAACCAGCGCGAGGCGGTGTTCCTCGCGCTTGAGCACCGGCAGGCAGTAGTAGTGGGGCCGGATGCCGCCGGTGAAGAGCGCGTTGCGGTTGTAGAGCAGGTGGTGCGCGGTGATCGTGGCCGCGGTGAAGCGGTCGGCCTCGTGCACGTACTGCGCCGCGTCGCGCGTGGTGATGTGCTCGACGACGATCTTCAGCTCCGGGA
>CAJPFZ010000400.1 GCA_905339355.1 Burkholderiaceae bacterium | reverse complement strand
CCGCCTCCTTCGCTCAATCCCGCCCAGCTCGAAGCCGTCCACCACCTCGGTGGGCCTTGCCTCGTGCTGGCCGGCGCGGGCTCGGGCAAGACGCGCGTCATCACGCACAAGATCGCGCGGCTCCTGCAGGCGGGTTATGAGCCGGCGCAGATTGCCGCCATCACCTTCACCAACAAGGCCGCGGCCGAGATGCGCGAGCGCGCCAAGCAGCTCGTGGGCCCGCGCGCGGCGAAGAGCCTTGTCGTCAGCACCTTCCACTCGCTGGGCGTGCGCATCCTGCGCACAGAAGGCGAGCGGCTCGGGCTGAAACAGCAGTTCAGCATCCTCGACAGCGACGACGTGCTGGGCATCCTGAAGGACGCCGGCGGCGCGAGCGACAACGCGCTGGCGCGCCGCTGGCAGTGGACGATCAGCCTGTGGAAGAACCAGGGGCTGAACAGCGAACAGGCAGAGGCGGTGGCGGCGAACGACGACGAGCGCGTGGCCGCGCGCGTGATGAAGCGCTACGAGGAGCGCCTCGCGGCCTACCAGGCGGTCGACTTCGACGACCTGATCGGCCTGCCGCACAAGCTGCTGCAGCGCGACGCCGAGTGCCGCGCCCAATGGCAGGAGCGCCTGCGCTACGTGCTGGTCGACGAGTACCAGGACACCAACGCGATCCAGTACGAGCTGCTGAAGTCGCTGGTCGGCGAGCGCGCGATGTTCACCGCCGTGGGCGACGACGACCAGAGCATCTACGGCTGGCGCGGCGCGACCATCGACAACCTGCGCCGCCTGCCGCAGGAGTTCCCGCAGCTCAAGGTGATTCCGCTGGAGCAGAACTACCGCTCCACGGGACACATCCTGCGCGCGGCCAACGCGGTCATCGGCCACAACCCCAAGCTGTTCGAGAAGAAGCTGTGGAGCGACTTCGGCGACGGCGAGCCGGTGAGGGTGGTCGAGTGCGACGGCGAGGAACACGAGGCCGAACGTGCGGTGGCGCGCATCCAGTCGCTGCGCGGACAGGGCGGCGCGACCGGCGATGCAGGCCGTGCGAGCGACCCGGTGCAGCTCAAGGATTTCGCCATCCTGTACCGCGCCAACCACCAGGCGCGCGTATTCGAGAAAGCGCTGCGCAAGGCGGGCCTGCCCTACAAGGTGTCGGGCGGCCAGAGCTTCTTCGACCGCGCCGAGATCAAGGACCTGTGCGCCTGGCTGCGCCTCTTGGTCAACAACGACGACGATCCAGCCTTCCTGCGCGCGGTGACGACGCCCAAACGCGGCATCGGCCACCAGACGCTGGCCCAGCTCGGCGAGTTCGCCGCCAAGTGGAAGGTGAGCCTCTACGAAGCGCTGTTCGCCGACAGTCTGGCCACCGCGATCAGCGCGCGCGCCATCGGCTCGCTGCACGAGTTCGGCCGCTTCGTGAACGACCTCGAATACCGCGCGCGGCACACCACGGGCGCCGAGGACGCGAAGGCCCTGCTGATGGGCTGGCTGAAGGACCTCGACTACGAGAAGCACCTCCACGACGGCGAAGACAGCGAGAAGCTGGCCGCCGCGCGCTGGGGCAACGTGCTCGACTTCGTCGACTGGATCGCCAAACGCTGCGGCGGCGAGATCGAGAACGACGGCGGTGCGACCTTCGAGACGGAGAAGAAGAGCGTGCTCGAGGTGGCTCAGACGATCTCGGTGATCATCAGCCTGGCCGAGCGCGGCGACGAGCAGAACGTCGTCACCCTGTCGACGCTGCACGCCGCCAAGGGGCTGGAGTGGCCACATGTCGTGCTCGCGGGGGTCAACGAAGGGCTGCTGCCTTTCAGGAGCGAAGACGACGAGATGACGCCGCAGCGGCTCGAAGAGGAGCGCCGCCTGATGTACGTCGGCATCACCCGCGCGCGCAGCACGCTGGCGGTGAGCACGCTGCGGCGCCGCAAGCGCGGGCGCGACACCGTGCAGGGCGTGCCGAGCCGCTTCATCGCCGAGATGAAACTGCACGAGGTGACGGCGAAGGAAGACCCGCGCGAGAAGCTGAAGGCCTTGCGCGCGGCTGCGGCGCAGCGCGCCGCGCAGGCGGTGACGACCGAGAAGCCGTAAGCGTCGCGAACGTCGGGCTCCGGCTGCGGCAAGTCAAGAGTCAGCGTGACATAGTGCCTGCACAGGCCCTTGGCGGCCCGCGCGAGCCGATCCGCCATATCGCTGCGCGCGCCCGCTGCCTATACTGACGCCGTCTCGTGGGAGCGGCGCCTGCGCTGCCATCGAAGAGCCGGTGCGCACACCGGCCGTTGAGCAGGCGCCGGTTGGGCACGGAAGCACACTTGAACCATCCTCTGCACGTCCGGGCGCGCTGGCCCGCGCCCACCTGCCGTTCGCGGCCGGTGGGGTCTCGCCGATGAGCGCGTCGCGCTTCGCCGAACCGCTGGTGGCGCTGCTGTGCGCGGCCATCGCCATCGCATCGGCCGGTGGCGTGCTGCCGGCGCCGTGGCTGTTCGTGTTCAAGCCGCTGACCACGCTGCTGATCATTGCGCATGCGTGGCGCCGCGACGGCGGGTCGCCTGCGGTGCGGCGCTGGGTGCTGATCGGCCTGCTGTTCTCGCTGGGCGGCGACGTCGCGCTGCTGTGGCCGCGCGAGGGTTTCCTGCCCGGGCTCGTCTCGTTCCTGCTGGCCCATCTGGCCTACCTGGTGGCGTTCACGCGCCAGGTGCCGTTCGCGGCCCGCCGGTGGCCCTTCGTGGTCTACGCGCTGGCGGCGGGCGGCATCCTCTCGCAGCTGTGGCCGGGCGTGCCGGAGTCGCTGCGTATCCCGGTCGTGGCCTACGTGCTGTGCCTGTCGGCAATGGCGGCGCAGGCCGCCGCGGTCTGGCGCATGTCGCAACACAACGGCGATGCACGGCGGGCGGCGGTGCTGGCGCTCGGCGGGGCCTTGTTCGTCGTGTCGGATGCGCTGCTTGCGACCAACAAGTTCCATGGCGCGCTGCCGCTGGCGTCGCTGTGGATTTTGTCGAGTTATTGGGCGGCGCAGTGGTGCATTGCGTCGTGGCTGAAGCCGCGGGAGTTTGCCCTGCGTTAGGGGCTACATTCCTTTGAATAGCCCGGTAAAGCTGCGGCTCACCTCCAGCTTCTCGGGATGCCCCTTCACGCTCACCAGCTGCCGCCCGCGCAGGTCGCGGCTCACGCCCGCGATCGCCTTGGTGTTGACCAGGGTCGAGCGGTGAATCTGCCAGAACAGGTTCATGTCGAGTTCGTCGATCAGCTCCTTGATCGGCTTGCGGATCAGCGCTTCGAGTGTTGCCGTCTGAACCCGCGTGTACTTCTCGTCGGAGATGAAGAACAGGATGTCTTCGACCGGGATCATCTGGATCTGCTGGCCCACCGTCGCCTGGATCCACTTCAGTTTGGGCGGCGCGTCGGGGTTCAGCTGGGCGGCG
>CAJPFZ010000399.1 GCA_905339355.1 Burkholderiaceae bacterium | reverse complement strand
CATGCCGCTCGCGAGCAGCAAGCGCATCGCCAAGGTCGCGTTCACCGGGTCGACCGCCACCGGCCGGGTCATCGCGCAGGCCGCGGCGTCGAACCTCATTCCCGCCACGCTGGAGCTGGGCGGCAAGAGCCCCAACATCTTCTTCGAGGACGTCGTCGACGCCGACGACGAGTTCTTCGACAAGGCGATCGAAGGCCTGGTGCTGTTTGCCTTCAACCAGGGCGAGGTCTGCACTTGCCCGTCGCGCGCGCTGATCCAGGAATCGATCTACGACAAGTTCATGGCGCGGGCGCTCGAACGCGTGAAGGCGATCAAGCAGGGCAACCCGCTCGACACCGACACGATGATGGGCGCGCAGGCCTCTGCGTTGCAGATGGACAAGATCATGTCTTACCTGGAGCTCGGTCGCGCCGAAGGCGCGCAGTGCCTGGTGGGCGGCGGGCGTGCCGAGTTGGGCGGTGACCTTGCAGGCGGCTACTACATCCAGCCGACGCTGTTCAAGGGCCACAACAACATGCGCATCTTCCGCGAGGAGATCTTCGGCCCGGTGCTGGCGGTGACGACCTTCAAGAACGAAGACGAGGCGCTCGCGATCGCCAACGACACGCCGTACGGCCTGGGCGCCGGCGTGTGGACCCGCGACGGCAGCCGCGCGTACCGCATGGGCCGCGCGATCAAGGCTGGCCGCGTGTGGACCAACTGCTATCACGCCTACCCCGCGCATGCGACCTTTGGCGGCTACAAGGAGTCGGGCATTGGCCGCGAGACGCACAAGATGATGCTCGACCACTACCAGCAGACGAAGAACCTGCTGGTGAGCTACAGCCCGAACAAGCTCGGCTTCTTCTGACGGCTAATGGTCGAAGAAAGGGGGGCGGCACCACCGCCCCCTTCTCATTCCATGGAGACAAAGATGATGAAACGAATCCCGGCCAAGCCGCGGTCGGCGGCTCCGGCCGAAGCGGCGAGGGGTGCGCAGGTACATCTCGTCCTGGCGCTGGGCGCGCTGGGGATGGTTTCGGCGTCCGCGCAGACGCAGTCAGCTGCGATGACCCTGCTTGATCCGGTGCTGGTCACCGGATCGGTCAGCGCACGCTCATTGGCCGATGCGCCGGCCGCGCTCGCCGTCGTCGACGACGAGGCACTGCGCGCCAGCGGTCCGATGATCAACCTCTCGGAGGCCCTCGGCCGGGTGCCCGGGCTCGTGGTGGCCAACCGCAGCAACTACGCGCAAGACTTGCAGATCAGCTCGCGCGGCTTCGGCGCACGCGCTGGCTTCGGCGTTCGCGGGCTGCGGCTCTACACCGACAGCATCCCGGCGACGATGCCCGACGGCCAGGGCCAGGTCACCCATTTCGACCTGGCCGGCGCACAACGCATCGAGGTGCTGCGCGGGCCGTTCTCGGTGCTCTACGGCAACAGTTCGGGCGGCGTGCTGGCCTTGTTCAGTCCCGACCCCACCGAGCGACGCGCCGGTGTCGACGTGGATGCCGGCAGTCACGGCTTGCGCCAGGCGAGGCTGCATGCGCAGGCCGAGTTCGGCGCCGGATGGAACGCCCGGGCCAGCGTTTCCGAATTCGAGATCGACGGCTTCCGCCCCCACTCGCAGGCGCGGCGCACGCTGGGGAATCTGCGACTGGGCTGGCACGGAGCGGCAGACGGCGTCGTGCTGCTGGCCAGCGACATCGAGCAGAAAGCGCAGGATCCGCTCGGCCTGACTCGCGCCCAGCTCGACGCCGATCCGGACCAGACGGCCTCGCAGGCCACCGACTTCAATACGCGCAAGGCCGCGCGCCAGAGCCAGCTCGGCGCGCGCTGGGAACACCGCTTCGATGCCGCAGGGCCGCTCGCCAGCGGCGCGCTCACCGGCTACTTCGGCTCGCGCGGCGTCACGCAGTGGCAGTCGATTCCGCCGGCCACCCAGGCGAGCCCGAGGCACGGCGGAGGCGTGGTCGACTTCGATCGCCGCTACGGCGGTGTCGACGCACGCCTGACCTGGCGCTGGCGCGGCGTCGAACTCGTGACGGGTGCTGCGCAGGAGCAGCAGCGCGACCAGCGCCGAGGCTTCGAGAACTTCGTCGGCAGCGGCAGCGAGCAGGTGCTCGGCGTGACCGGTACGCAGCGACGCGACGAGACCAACCGCGTCGGCACGCGCGACCTGTATGCACAGGCGGAGGTGGCGCTCGGCAGTGCGCTGAACGCGACCCTCGGCTTGCGCAGCGGCGAGGTCGAGTTCAAGGCCGCCGACCATTACCTGGCCAACGGCGACGACTCGGGGGTGCTGCGTTTTCGGTATGACAACCCCGTCGCGGGCCTGCGCTGGACGGTGCGGCCCGGGCTGACGCTGCATGTCAGCGCGGCGCGCGGCTTCGAGTCGCCCACGCTCAACGAGTTGGCCTACCGCCCCGATGGGCAGGCCGGCTTCAACGACACGCTGCGGCCGCAGACCAGTCGGCAGATTGAGCTCGGCGCGCGCTGGACCGCAGCAGACCTGCAGGCGGATGCGACGCTGTTCCGCGTCGACACCGAGCACGAGATCGGCGTGCAGACCAACAGCGGTGGCCGCTCGACGTTCCAGAACGTCGGCCGCACGCGACGCGACGGCGCCGAGTTGGCGCTGCAATGGCGCATCAACCCGCGCCTGCGCTGGCAACTGGCCCTGACCTGGCTCGACGCGCGATACCGAGACGGCTTCCTGGCCTGCGCCGGGGTTCCTTGCATGGCGCCGAGCGTGCCCGTGCCGGCCGGCAACCGCATCGCGGGTACCTTCGAACGCAGTGCCTTCACGGCCGTCGAGTGGCAGCCCCTGGTCGCCCAGCCCACACGCGTGGCGCTGGAGTGGCGCGCCCAGGGTCGCACGGCGGTGAACGATCTGAACGCGGATTTCGCGGCCGGCTTCGGCGTGATGGCTTTGCGCGCAACCCACCACTGGCAACTCGGCGCCGGCGGCCAGCGGCTCGAGTTGCTCGCACGCATCGACAACCTGGGTGATCGCCGTCATGTCGGCAGCGTGATCGTCAACGACGCCAACGGCCGCGTGTTCGAACCGGCACCGCCACGCAGCGCCTTGCTGAGCGTGCGCTGGAGCACACCGTGGTGATCGGGGCGCTGTGGCGTGCTGTCACGCCGCGTCGCCGCGACTGCTCAAGCCTGTAGCAATCGAACCGGGGAAACCCGTGGCTTCGAGGGGTCAGCAACCCCTCAGGCGAGTCCGCCAGGCCTTTGCGGCGTGGCATGGACATTGCGCTCCATCAAGCCGTGGAGGACACCGCCAGCAGGGCCGTGTTCGAGCCGCGACCCACCATCGAGGAGACACCATGCAATTGAAGCTCTTGACCGCTCTCGTGTCCGCAGGCCTGGCCTGCGGCGCATCCGTTGCCGCCGTGACGGACAAGATGATCGAGAACGAAGCGACCGCCACCGGCAACATCCTGACCTGGGGCGTCAATACCCAGGGCCAGCGCTACTCGCCGCTCAAGCAGGTCAACGCCGCCACCGTGGGCCGCCTGGCGCCGGTGTGGGCCTTTTCCTTCGGCGGCGAGAAGCAGCGCGGGCAGGAAGCGCAGCCGGTGATCCACAACGGCAAGATGTTCGTCACCGCCTCGTATTCGCGCCTGTTCGCGCTCGATGCCACCACCGGCCGCAAGCTGTGGAAGTACGAGCACCGGCTGCCCGAAGGCATCATGCCGTGCTGCGACGTCGTCAACCGCGGCGCCGCGCTGTACGACAACCTGGTGATCTTCGCGACGCTCGACGCGCAGCTCGTCGCGCTCGACCAGGACACCGGCGACGTGGTGTGGAAGGAGAAGATCGACGACTACGCGGCCGGCTACTCTGCCACCGCCGCCCCGATCATCGCCAACGGGCTGCTGCTCACCGGCGTGTCCGGTGGCGAGTTCGGCGTGGTGGGCCGCGTGGAGGCGCGCGACCCGCGGACCGGTCGCATGGTCTGGATGCGCCCGACGGTTGAAGGCCACATGGGCTACACCTTCGACAAGGACGGCAACAAGCGCGAGAACGGCGTCTCCGGCTCCACCAACCAGAGCTGGCCCGGGGACCTGTGGAAGACCGGCGGTGCCGCCACCTGGCTCGGTGGCACCTACGACACCAAGACCGGACTGGCCTACTTCGGCACCGGCAACCCCGCACCGTGGAACAGCCACCTGCGCAAGGGCGACAACCTGTTCTCGTGCTCGACCGTCGCCATCGACGTGAAGACCGGCCAGATCAAGTGGCACTACCAGGCCACGCCCAATGACGGCTGGGACTTCGACGGCGTCAACGAGTTCGTCACGTTCGACCTGGACGGCAAGCGGGTGGGCGGCAAGGCCGACCGCAACGGCTTCTTCTACGTCAACGACGCGACCACCGGGCAGCTCATCAATGCCTTCCCGTTCGTCAGGAAGATCACCTGGGCCAGCAGCATCGACCTGAAGACCGGCCGCCCGAACTTCGTGGCCGAGAACCGGCCCGGCGATCCGACCTCGAGCGCCGACGGCAAGAAGGGCAACTCCATCTTCTCGGCGCCGAGCTTCCTCGGCGGCAAGAACCAGATGCCGATGGCCTACAGCCCCGATACACGGCTGTTCTACGTGCCCGCCAACGAGTGGGGCATGGAGATCTGGAACGAGCCCGTGACCTACAAGAAGGGCTCGGCCTACCTCGGCGCAGGCTTCACGATCAAGACGATCAACGACGACTACATCGGCGCGCTGCGCGCGGTCGATCCAAAGAGCGGCAGGATCGTCTGGGAGGTGAAGAACAACGCGCCACTGTGGGGCGGGGTGCTGACCACCGGCGGCAACCTGGTGTTCTGGGGCACGCCCGAAGGCTATCTGAAGGCGGCGGACGCGAAGACCGGCAAGGTGCTGTGGGAGTTCCAGACCGGCTCCGGCGTGGTGGCCCCGCCGGTCACCTGGCAGCAAGGTGGCGAGCAGTACGTGAGCGTCGTTTCCGGCTGGGGCGGTGCGGTCCCGCTGTGGGGTGGCGAGGTCGCAAAGAAGGTCAACTTCCTGGAGCAGGGCGGCATGGTCTGGGTGTTCAAGATTCCCAAGGCCACGCGCGGGGCCCAGACGGCGGCTTCGGCTGACCCCAAGGTTGCGAAGTCGAACTGAGTCCCGTCCGGCGCGCATCTCCCGAGTTGCGGAACCCGAAGTGAAAGCTCCATGCGTGCTTGCGGCTGCGCTGTGCCTGGCCACCGTCCCCCATGCGGTCCAGGCCAGCGACAGGCCGTTCCTCGCGACCTCGACCGCCGCCGCAGAGGACGACGACGATCAGGTGTGGTCCGTCGAGACCTGGTGGCAGCGTGCCGGGTCGCAGCACTCGTTTCACGTGGCGCCGGAGTACGCGTTCAACCCGACGACGTCGATTCAGCTCGAAGCTGCGCGTGGCAGCGACGGCAGCCAGGGCCTGGAGCTGGACTTCAAGCGCCTCTTCAACCACATCGGCCGAGATGGGTGGGGCTGGGGCATGACGTTATCGCTCGGTGCGGGTCGCACCGGATCGAGCGGCTGGCGGGCGAAGGAGCTGGCCTTCAAGCTGCCCTGGAGTCTGAATGTGCGCGACGGCGAAGCACAGCTGCACGTCAATGCGGGTCTGCTGAAGGAGCGCGGCGAGCGCCGCGAGTGGGTGGTGTCCGCCGCGTTTGAGCACAAGCTGGCCTCGCGCACTAGTGCCTTCGTCGAGCTGGCACGCGAGGACCGCCAGACCCTGTGGCACGTGGGAGCGCGCCACTGGATCCGGCACGAGAAGCTCGCGCTCGATTTCAGTGTTCAACATCTGCGAGAGGGGGCCGACCAGGCCAGCGGCGTGGTCATCGGGCTCGCCTGGCACGACCTCTGAACCGTCGAGTCCGTCTTCAGGATTCGCGAGCCAGGCGCAAGCCGGGCGTGGCCTGCCAGGCGCCCGCCTTGTCGACCCACAGCGCGTCGACACCCCATTGCCGGGCCAGCGTCAGCGCGCGGCCCGGCCCGGCGACGAATATCACCTTGGTCAGTGCGTCGGCGATGGCGCCACTTGTCGCGACGACCGTCACGCTGGCCAGATCCGGTGGCGAATAGCCGGTGCGGGGATCGACGATGTGGTGATGGCGGCGGTCCGCGCTGAAGCTCGACAGGTTGTCGGCAGAGGTCGCAATACAGCGGCCGTCGCTCGTGAGCCGAGCCATCAGCGCCACCTCGTCGCGCGGATTTGCGAGTCCCAGCGTCCATGGACGGCGCTCGGCGTTGTGCCCCATCGGCGCGAACTCTCCGGCGTCGACCAACGCATGGCGGATGCCGTGGGCCGCGAGCACTGCTCGCACGCGGTCCGCCGCGTGGCCCTGGGCGATGCCGTTCAACGTGATGCCCATGCCGGGGCGGCACAGGCGCAGACGCTGCGGCGACAGCTCCAGATCACGCCAGTCGACGCGTGCGCGCGCGTCCGCCACCTCCCATGGCTCTGGCAGCCGGGACTCTTTTCGCGCCGCCTCGAACGTCTGCCACAGCGGCTGCACCGTCACGTCAAACGCACCCAGGCTGCGCCGCGAGACCGCCTGGGCGAGCCGCAGCACGTACAGCAACTCGGCGGGCGGCGCCAGGAGCTGCCCGTCGCGGTTCAGGCGCGCGAGGGCGCTGTCCGGGTTGAACAAGGTCATCTGCGCCTCGATGCGCCGCAGCGTGGCCACGGCCGCGTCGAGCGCACGATCGAGCGTCGCTTCGTCCGCATGCGCTGCCTGCAGCGTCAGTGTCGTGCCAAAACCCACCAGCACTCTGCGCCGCCACAGCAGATCCGCTCCAGCGGCCGCTCGGTCGCCTAGAGCAGCCAGCGCACCGAGGCCGAGGCCAGCATGCAGGAAGCGCCGGCGCATCATGGCGCGCCCTCCAAGTGGCGCGCCTGCGCGGGCAGCGAGCGGATCTCGATCACACGCTCGCGCCGCCGCGCGATCAACGGTGCGCAGCGCTGGTCGCTGGCGTGAATGGCCACGCAGTCCAGGCACTGGAAACACTCGTCGTAGGTGATCGAACCGTCCGGCTGGATCGCCTGGTACTCGCACCGGTGACGGCAGGTCTGGCAAGGCGTGCCGCACTCGGCGCGCCGCGCGATCCAGTTCAGCCCGCGCACGCGGCCCAGCAGCGCGAGGCCCGCGCCGAGCGGGCAGAGGTAGCGGCAGAACGCCTTGTAGACGAGGGCGCTCGCGAGCACCAGCGCCACCGCCCACAACACGAAGGGCCACGAGCGGACGAAATTCAGCGTGATCGCCGTCTTGAAGGGCTCGATTTCGACGAGGCGGTCGGTCCACACTGGCGACAGCGACGCGGCGGCGAGCATGCCGGCGAGCACCCCGTACTTGATCCACTTCAGGCGGGCGTCGAGCCCCGACCGCAGCCTGCGCCGCCGAATGCGCATCGCTCGCGCTCCCTGCGCCACCAGCTCCTGCAGCGCGCCGAAGGGGCACAGCCAGCCGCAGAAGGTGGCACGTCCCCACGGCACCAGCGTGAGCGCGACAAAACCCCACAGCACCAGGCTCATCGGGTCATACAGAAAGAAGCCGAGGTCGCGTCCGGACACCAGCGCCTGGAGCAGCGCGGTCACGTTGACGATCGACAGCTGTGCCTGCGCGAACCAGCCGATGAACAGCAGCGTGAACAGCAGGTACGTGCGGCGAAAGCGCGCCAGCCGCCGCGGGGTGCCGACAATCCACGCGGGCCGCGCCAGGACGATCGTCAGCAACGCGAGCGCAGCACCGAGCACAGCCAGTTCCCAGGCACGTGCGCGCCAGATGCCGTGCCACGACTTGCCGTCGCGCTCGGGCATCAGCAGCTGATCGGCGGGCAGCTCGTAGCGCACCGGGAACTCCCTGCTCACTCGTTCGGGGAAGACGATGCCGCGCTCGCGTGTCACCCGCAGCGTCAAGTCGAACGGCTGAGCCGGGTCCAGGCCGGCCGGGCCGATGACGCGGAACACCTTCATCTCGGCGCGCTGGAGTGCAGGCGGCAACGCGAGCCGCGCTTCCCGCTCGACATCGAGATCCAGGTCGCGCAATTCGATCGGCAACTCGCCCTGGCGCAGCGACAGACGCGCCGGCACGGCACCGCGCACGAAGTCGTCGCCGACGAAGCCATGGCCGCCGGCTGCCACGACAAGCAGCGCATGGTCGCCGTCATCGATGCGTGACAGCAAGTGA